>SEDG01000356.1 GCA_004295885.1 Pedobacter sp.
CGCGAAGGTATTTGCGGTATGTGTTCAATGTTTATCAATGGTCGCCCTCATGGTCCGAAGGATGCGGTAACAACTTGCCAATTACACATGCGTTCATTTAAGGATGGAGATACCATTGTAGTTGAACCTTGGAGAGCGAAAGCATTTCCCGTGATTAAGGATTTAACTGTAGATAGATCTGCATTTGATAGAGTTATTGCGGCAGGCGGATTTATTTCGGTGAACACGGGTAACGCACAAGATGCTAATGCACTTCCAATTCCGAAGGCACAAGCAGATGCAGCATTTGAAGCAGCAGCTTGTATTGGTTGTGGTGCTTGTGTAGCTACTTGTAAAAATGCATCAGCCATGTTATTTGTGTCTGCAAAAATATCTCAGTTAGCATTATTGCCACAAGGCCAACCAGAGCGTTACAAACGCGTACAAAATATGGTTGCGCAAATGGATGCTGAAGGTTTTGGTAACTGTACAAATACAGGTGCCTGCGAGGCAGAATGCCCTAAAGGAATATCTTTAGAGAATATTGCTCGTATGAATAGAGATTACTATTCGGCTAAATTTGTAAGTGAAGAAGAAGGATAATTCAGTTCACAATTCACAGTTTTCATTTTGCAACTCGTTAGCTGAGAACAGTTAACTGAAAATTGTTTTTGTTTTTCTCCTATTAAATTACTAGATTTAAATGTCCGAGACAAAGGAGTTTAATAATCGAAAAACCCCGACCAATTAGGTTGGGGTTTTTTGTTGAGTATAATCAGGTTTGAGAGGTGTTTTCTTTATCTTGCCAAGTTAAATGATATTGGAATATTATACTTCACATTAACTGGTCTACCATTTTCTAGCCCTGGCTCCCATTTTGGAGAAAGTTTTAAAACTCTTACAGCTTCTTCGTCTGTGCCATATCCAAGTTTTCTCATCACTTTTATGTCGGCCAAGCTACCATCTTTTTGGACAGTAAAACCAACAAATACTTTCCCTTGTATTTTGTTGTCTTTCGCTTCCTTTGGATATTTCATATTGTCACCTAAAAATTTGTAAAGTTTATCAAGTCCACCAGGATATTTTGGGGGATTAACCATTGAAACGAAGTTATATACGGTATTATCTTCTACAACTGGTGTCGATGAATTAGCTGCACTCGTAGGTCTAGCGTTATTTGTGTTGGTGTTAGCTTTCACACCTGGCAATGCAAAACTAATTGGAATGTTATATTTTACCCTTACAGGCCTAGCATCGTCAATACCAGGGTTCCAGTTTCTCGATATTTTTAGCACCCTAACAGCTTCTTCATCCGTTCCAGAACCAAGACCACGTTCAATTTTAATATCTGAAAGTGATCCATCTTTTTCAACCACAAAAGACACCAAAACCTTGCCTTGTACGTTGTTTTTAACAGCCATTTCGGGATACTTGATATTAGCGCCTAGAAACTTGTAAAATGCTTGCAGACCTCCAGGATAAGTAGGTGGATTCTTTATTGAAACAAAGTTGTAAATTTTATCATCGTCTTGTGCAAAGGCAGATTTTGAGCAAAACGTTAGCAGCAACACCGCTATTAGCGATGAATGAATTAGCTTTTTCATATATTCTTAGTTTTTAAGTTTTGAGATTTATTTTACAATCTTTTTTGGGGTGTAGTCTTTTTCTTTACGTTGGCGGTATCAACGACTCCAACTTTATCAGCGCCAAAGCCCATCACAGTTAGCTTTAATTCCGCATATTCCTTTGGAATAATGTAATGCTCGTTTTTAATTGGTGATTTGGAGTCTGATATTCTGTAAGATGTGATTAAGGCATAATTACCATCTTGGCTTTTGTTAAGATTTTTATAATCAAAAAGGTTTTTTACCACTTCTTCATCGAAACCTAACTCTGGATTAGCATTATTAACAGTAAATTTTTTGATCGTTCCATTGGTTATGGTTAGTAAGATGACACTGTTTCCTTGGGCATCAAGCATCTTAGCTTTTTCAGGATATTTTATATTGTCTCCTAAATGTTTATAAAAGCTATCCCAATCTTTATTATTAACAGCTTTCTTTTCTTGCGCTATTGCGCCGATTGAGCAAATGGTTAACAACAAAAAATAAATAATCTTTTTCATAAGCTTAATTTCTATTCGTTAGGGTGGCCGTTATTAATTTTTGTTTAGGTTTTTTTGTGGTTACCATAATTACACCATTTTTCCCTTCCTTTCCGTACAATGCTAATGCATTTGCATCTTTTACAATGCTGATGCTTTCAATTGTGTTTTTTTACTTGTCTTTAATACCCTAACAGCTTCTTCATCTGTGCCAAATCCTAGTTTTCGTTCTACCTTAATATCTGATAGTGATCCATCTTTCTCCACAGTGAATGAAACGAGTACCTTTCCTTGTATATCGTTATCAGCTGCAAACTGAGGGTATCTAATGTTTTTGCCTAAAAATTCATAAAACTTCATTAGTCCACCTGGGTAGGTTGGTGGGTTAGACATGGCAACGAAATTGTATACAGTTTGATCGGTTACTTCTTCTTTAGGTGCAAAAGCTGTAATAACTAAACTCGACATAGCTGTTCTTTCGGCGTCAGTACCTGCATTTTCATTTTTCATTTGAGTATCAGCACCTTCAAGTTTAAAGGTTACTTTAATGCTATAATCGCCATCTTTCTGGAAGAAGTCATCGTAGTTGGTTATTTGTTCAATTACCTCTTCATCACAGCCTGATCCAAGTTCGCTTTGAACTACAATATCCATTGCTTTGCCTCGTCTAACAGAGAAGTTAATTACCGTGTTTCCCTGTACTTTTTTCTTTACCGCTTCTGTTGGATATTTTATGCCATCCCCCAAATATTTATAAAATGCATTCCAAGAATTAGCGGTTTCTTTTTCGCTTATGCTGTTGTAACTAGCAGGTTTTGTTTCTGGGTTATTAATAACAAGCGCTTGAACCTCTACTTGATCCAGTTTTGTAGTACGTGATGCCAGATTAACAACGCTTAAAGGTTGCGCTATCACTTGGGTAAAAACCTCATTAGCCTCGTTCAAAGGTATTTTATCGGCAACTGCCAAAATCTGATTATTTTTACGAATAGTAGCTGATGATAATATTAAGGTAATGGCAAACAAGGGAACGAATAGGCCATACTTTAAAACTGCAGCTTTTTTAGAACGTTGTTTGTGCAACATAAAAATCCGCTTTTTTATCATCGATTTTGTTAAGAAACCATTTGTTAAACTATTCGGCTTTACGCCAAAAGCATGGCTCAATAATAACAATGCATAAGTTTCCTTGTCGCCTTGGAACTTTGCAGCTGCCTCATCTGCTAGGTATTCATGGATATTCTTAACGGATTTTTTGTAGAGATAGATAATCGGATTAAACCAAGTTATTATCCCCAATATTTCGAAGAAGATTACATCTACAGAGTGTAATTGTTTTACGTGAATATCTTCATGTAAGTCTACAGTAGCTCTTTCGGGTAAGCTTTCTGCAACAGATTTTCTATTCAAAAACGAAAATGCCGAATTTGAATCTGTTTTGCCAAAAAGCTGGTTAATTGCAAATAGTTGATACGCAAAATGAAGCAAGAAAATAAACGTGCCCACGATGTATATCATAACAATTAACCTACCCCAGTCATATTGCTCTTGCGTTTGCGGCATAATAGCATAGTTGCTTACTATGGTGTTTATTTCGCTAACGCTGATGTATAGTTTATCACTTACTGCCTTTTCGCTAAACATTTCGAATCTTAAAAATGGTATAGCTAAGGAGAATATCCCTGATGAGACTAGATATAACCTATTTAAAACAAAATAAGTTTCTCTGTCTAAAAGCAGCTTGTAAAAACAATAAAATATAACTAGGTAAATGTTTACCTGTAAGAGATAATGTGCCCAACTCATTTTGGCTTATTTTTAAATTTGTTAATCATCTTTAAAATTTCATCCACATCACTTAAATCTAATTTTTCTTCCTTCACAAAGAAAGAGAACATGCTTTCTACAGAGTTTTCAAAATAATTGCCCAATAGCTTCTCGGTTGCATGTCTTTTGTATTCTTCTCTACTAATTAAAGGATGATATTTATGAGCTTTTCCATAAGCTTCGTGCCCGATAAATCCTTTAACTTCTAATATTCTAATAATGGTAGATACTGTATTGTACGCAGGTTTAGGCTCAGGCAAATAATCCATTACTTCTTTCACGAATGAACTTTCCAATTGCCATACAATTTGCATGATCTGTTCCTCTGCCTTCGTTAAATCTTTAATTTCCATGATAATTGTTGTTTATGTATATATTTTGAGCGTTAAGATAAATATTGATTTAAAATGTTCAAATATTTTACATAAACTTAAAACTAATATTTTAGTTTACAAAACTTTTTAACAATTATTTTTCTTAATATTAGAAAATAAACCAAAATATATGAAAATTGCCTTTCACGGCGCCGCTCGTAATGTTACAGGGAGCAAGCACTTAGTTACACTGAATAACGGAACGAAAATTTTATTAGACTGTGGTATGTTTCAGGGTATGGGACAAGAAACAGATGAAATGAACAGTGAATTTGGATTTGATGCTGCGGAAGTTAATTTCTTAATACTTTCTCATGCGCATATAGATCATAGTGGCTTAATTCCTCGCTTGATTGCGCAAGGTTTTAAGGGCGTGATTTTTGGAACACAGGCTACAAAAGAATTGAGTAAAATCTTACTACTCGATTCTGCAAAAATTCAGGCTGGTGATTTGAAATATGAAAATAAAAAGAGGCAACAACGTGGTTTACCTCCAGAAAAAGCATTGTATGAAGAAGAGGATGTTTTAAGCACGATGGAATATTTTGTGGCTGTCGACTATCAAAACCCTACAAGACTAACTGATGGAGTTACTTTACAGTTTATCGATGCTGGCCATATCATTGGAAGCGCTTCTGTTAATTTAACAATTGTTGAAGATGGAAAAACAACACAATTATGTTTTAGTGGTGATGTGGGGCAGTATGGTGATTTACTGTTAAGATCACCACAAGAATTTCCTCAGGCAGATTATATTTTGTTAGAATCTACCTATGGAGATCGCTTGCACAAGGATGCACAGCCCACAGAAGAAGCTTTTTTACAGGTAATTTTAAAGGCTTGTGTAGAAAAAAAAGGCAAAGTAATTATCCCAGCTTTTAGTGTAGGCAGAACACAAGAGTTGCTCTATATTTTAAATAATCTGGATTTGTAAAACATCACATTAGAAATAACATCAGCGATAGCAAAAACACCATTTTGATAGTTGGTTATTGCGAACCAAGATCTTTGGGTGGGCAATTAAAAAACGGTGCTCAGCAAGTAAATATATATGGCGAACAATATCAGGTAGTTGCCGAGGTACAATCTATACAGTCAATGAGTGCACATGGTGATTATGAAGACTTACTAAAATTCATGTCTTGCCAAGACGCGAGCAAGGTAAAAAAAGTGTTTTTGGTGCATGGAGAGTATGATGTGCAACAAGTTTTTAAGGAAAAGTTGATTGCTAAAGGGTTTGTTAACGTCGAAATTCCAGATAGGCATCAAGAGTTTGAGCTGTAAGATCTCTTCTGTTAAATTTTGATCAAATTGTTTTTAATGCCATAAACTACTAAACCAGTCCTTGATTTTATATTTAATTTAGC
>SEDG01000031.1 GCA_004295885.1 Pedobacter sp.
ATCGGTTTCGCCACAAAGTAAAAAAGGAATCCAATCACATTGCTCCACCCAAGAAACAGTGTTTTTTCTTATAACTTTATCTACCCTTAAGATATGAAGCAATTTTGACCAAAACCATTCTGAAGAGTAAATCCCACCTACATAATTTAAATAATTTGTAGAGAATTTTGTGGCATGTTCGTTAATTTGATTGGCTTCCTTAACTGCTGTATGGTCTTTCCATAATACAAACATTGCATTCGGATTTTCTTCAAATTCCTTAGTTAAGGATAGTGGGGTGCCTGTTTTATCAACAGCAATAGGAGTAGAGCCAGTGGTATCAACAGTAATTCCTTTTATGGCAGTTGCGATATTACTTCCTCCAGCTTTTGCAATACATTCTTTAATGGTATGCTCTAGTCCTTCAATATAATCTAAAGGGTGTTGTCTAAATTGATTCAGTGCAGGATTGCAGTACATACCTTTTTTCCAGCGTGGATAAAAGAATACAGAAGAGGAGATTTCCTTTCCATTAGCGGTGTCTACCAATACGGACCTTACTGAGTCGGTTCCATAATCTACGCCAATAACATAGCTCATTTCGTTCATACAAATAAATAAATGTCTAATTAACGTTTATTTATTCAGAATAAAAAATTTATGTATGAATTTCTTATTCGATTTTAGAATTGAAGGGGAAGCGAAGAGGTAAGATGTTAAATGAAGTCCGAAAGACTAGAAACACCCAACTCAAGTAACCCCTTACTCAATTCAAACATTTTATTGATCAACCCCTAAAACCAATGAACTAATGGATCCTATAAACGAGTAAATAAAAATAGTTTAATAGCATTATTTAAGCTTTTTCGAGTTTCATTCGCAAAATAATGTTAAGTGTATCGAGACAGGGTTGACATCGCTTCTTATCTCCATCGGGTTTCGGTTTGCTTTTGTTCGGCTCCGCTTCGGGACGATCCCGATAAAGGGACGACCGTTTCCCGAAGCGTTCCCGAAGGCTTCCCGAAGCAGACTCGAAGGCTTCCCGGACAGTTCCCGAAGAAACCCCGAAGCGTACCCGAAGGATTCCCGAAGAAATGATAAATTGTCCTATACTGTCCTATACTGTGTCCTATACTGAATTATCCTTACAGAAAATGGATTTTAAACGGTCAAATACTTACAATTATAAAAAGATATACGATATATCCTTACAATGTTTTTTCATCAAACTGGTATGGCCTTACAGCTGGGTTTGATAGTTTTTGGTTTTCAATGATTTCCTGGTTGTGTGTTATTATAAAGTTAATGGTTAGTCCGAATTTTGTAAGGAGTTTTTAGGAATCGACATAATAATATTCCTCAAATACTGCTTGCACGCCCTCCATTAAATTAGATGTTGCTGTTAATAATTCTGAGGCTTGTTCCTTGTCAACCTGATATGTACTTTCATATCTTACTTTGATATAAGCCTCTTGTAATAAGGTTAATAAGCGTATTTCTTTTTTGGGTTTAGGATGAAAGAGACCAATAATCTGTGGTACATAATGCACAAGCTGCTTACGAAGCAATACCAGTTCATGGCTTTTGATGTTCTTGCTTTTAAAAACCAAGATTAGACTCCTATAAGTAAACTCACAAGCCTGCTGCAGCATAAAAACCGCCATTGCATATTCATTATGTTCAAGATATTGATTCGCTCCATGCATGAAACTAACTGCCTTATCTCTGCTTTGGTTAAACAGGTTTGCGGCCTTTAACCTGTTTGCTGCCAATAGAACACGACTGGGATAGGGGAGGTTATATTGGGCTTCTTTTTGAAAGATACAATTTTTTTGAGCGCATAAGGTGGCATAGTAGAAATGACCATTGCTGATTAAATTTGCCATAGCGCCGTAAGTATGTACTTCAAAAGTGATTTTTGGATACGCCATCAAGCTGAAGTTAACTGCCTCCAGTATTTCATCAATTGGTTTATACTCATGTCTATCTAGCACAATGGTTAAATTACCGCTGTTTAATATGTCCTGTTGAAAGAAAACGTAGCTAACTGGTATAATTGCTAACAGTATATTAATAATCGCTTGTGCATTAACTAAGGCTTCGCTTTCTTCTGAATTGGGTTGTTCATTTTTTCTCGTTTGCTGATACGCCAATAAATTACCTTGGATAATGTGGTTCAACTCTGCATAAAATAATTGCTGAATACACGAATGTTCATCTATCTCATCGTTCGAAGCCGGCATTAAAGCCACCAAAGCAGCTTCAATTAGATCTGCAGGGTAATAACCAAATAAGCTATTAAACTCTTGTGTTAGATTTGGTCTAGGCTTCATGACTTGCAGGTGTTAAAGATAAAACAGTGGTTTTGGCATGCTCGGTAATGATGAGGTAAAATGCTTCTGTGAGTTTTTGCAGTGTGAGGTAAAAACCAAAAGCATATTCATTGCCTACGCCATGGATGCTCGAATTTTTACTCAAACCAGCTTCTAGCCATTCCTGTAAACCAAACCTTAACTTTGCTACATTTTCATAGCTTAAAGCTTCTATGCAGTAATCCATAGGGGCAGCTCTTTCATCTAAACTGAGTACGTGAGGTTCTTCATCGCTTAACATGATTTCACCTTTTGCAACATCGCTGTCCCTTTTGTCAAGCATCCATTGCCCCATAGTTCTACCATCATGCTTATCTGGTTTAGGTGCATATGGTAATTTTTGAGCTATTATGACATAACCTGCCTGTATCAACTGTGTATATTGGTTGTGTATAAATAAACAATCGTTCGGTTTTTTTGCCGCTAAATCTTCATTGATGGCAGTCATGAACCAATCTTGCAGTTCTTCTCTGTAACCACTCAAATTGGTAAAATTGAAAAAATCTTCAATCATTAAATATGGGTTGCCAGCCTCCTCTTCTGTAAATAAACGGGGTTCCGTTAAGGCAAAGCTTATTAGTGGTGTAGGGTAAGTTGGCTTTTTGAAGCTATTCTTGGCGACCACCCTTTCATGAACTAGCCAACAAGCATTAACCAACCTTTTTACATTGCTGTACAATGGGATAATGTAGTCGGCATTTCCAGCAGCGTAGTTATTTAATCCTTCGCCAACCCATTCCCTTAAGATTTGTTGATGGTAATGGAGGTGTTGTTTTTTAAAAACGGCCCTTATGGCTTTTAAAGGGTTTAGCAGCTCTTGTTCTTTTAACTGATAGGGAAAATAAGTTAATGTCTGTTTTTCTGTTTCTAAAAAGCTTTCATCTACTTTGGCGCTGGTTTGTAATGCTTCAAAGCCATCTGTTGAATGATGTAATTGGTAACTGGTTTCAAACAGATCTTCAATTCTTTCATAGAAGAAATAGATATCAGCTGGCTTAGTCCATTTTTTACTTGACTTGCCGCCCAATAACAGTTCCATCCATTTATCGATGAAGATAAGATGGTTAATTACAGTTCTAGTGCCGAAAAACTCTTGAATCCCATCCAAGAATTTAGTTTCGTTTGAGTTAAATGTGAGATCTTTCATAGGAGGTTGAGGTATTTTGAAGTTGATTTAATAACTTGCATTGAACTTCAATTTACAACTAATATTAGATTAATCTTATTTATATAAGATAATCTTATTGACATAATGTTAAATGACTGAGAACGAGCGATTAAAACTTATAATTGACAAGCTACATTTTAAGACTCAAAAGGAATTTGCTGAAAAGTTGAATATTCAAAGCGGTTCCTTATCTGATATTATCAGGGGCAAGGGTGGAATGAAGATCTCAAACGCTATTAAGGATAAGTTAACTTTGCTCTTTCATGTGAACCAAGAATGGTTAACTGATGGGATAGGAGAACCATTTCTAAAGAAGGGTCCCAAGGTTTCGGAAGCTAAAGAAGGTGTGCCTTATTATGACATCAGTTTAGCAGATTCTATTGCAGAAAGCTTGCTGTTAATGGAGGACGAGCCCGAGTACTTTGTAAACTATAAACCTTTTAATGATTGTACTGCTTACTTACCTGTTTATGGGGACAGCATGTACCCTAAATATGCCTCTGGCGAAATCATTGCCGTAAAAGAGGTAACCAATTTTGAAGTATTGCAATGGGGCGAGGCTTATGTGATTATGGGTGATGACAAAACCAATGGCTTAAGGAGTATTAAATTGGTGCACCAACATCAAGATCCAGATAAGTTAATCTTGCGCTCGAGCAACCCGAATTTTAAGGGAGATACGGTGATTGCTAAAGAAAGTATCAGTTCCATGTATATCATTAAGGGTAAGATTACAAGGAATTTGATATAAGACTAACTTGTGAATTATTGAGCTTTTTGCTCTCGTTTGAAATTCTAATGATGGTTATAGGTTAAAGAGCAGTATCTCTATTTATCACCATTAACCTTAACATCCTTAAACATAAAAAGATTATCACTTAACCTAGGTGCTTTTTGACTTGCTGTGGTTATGTTTCTTAAAATAACCTCTTTCGTCTTAACGTAAGGAAACTTTTCTTTGTAGGTGTCGTCTTTCATCTCTGGATTAAAATTCGCGAAGATAGTAGCCCCGTTATAATTACCTGAGTTTGCAGAATCTTCAATCTTGAAATTTTCGATAATTATCTTCTCCGGCATATAGCATATATATCCAAAGTCATGCTGGCCGGTGTTGGTTCCGCTTATGATAGAGGCGTTAAGGGGTTTGCCAGCTGCAGGTATAAATATGCAGCTGCGGATAATCAATTCCCCCTGCCAAGTACTACCGTAATCAGAACGAAGATTTACAAAGCTTCTTGCTCGAACAGTAGAATTCTCAATAGTTAATGTTCCCGAGCCAATTGCATTGATGCCCATATGACCAAGCGTAGAATTTCTAATTGTGGCATTGGCAACTCCTTGGTGTGCATCAAACCTGGAAAGTTTACAGCCATCATAAAGTAGGTTTTTACAAAAGTTTGAACCTAAAATTCCCCAATACTTACTATCGTCGATATTATTGGTTTGACTACAATTAATGAACGATATATTAACGGCACGGTTCACCGACAGGTCATAAGTTCCCATTGTTACTGGTTTACCAGCTGCGCCAATTGTGTTGTATGCAAAGTGTCCCGTAAGTAGCGTATTTTCAACTGTTACATAAGCACATTCGCCTATATTTATAAAACCCCCGTAGGGTGCGCCGTGTTCTCCTTCACCTTTAATGTAATGTTTGATGCCATAAACTAGTACATTCGACCTCCTAATTGCAATGTTGCGGTTGTAATAATTGTATTTTGATTCTTCTTTATTCGCTATCGTAGTAAAATTGCCTCCCGTAATTGTCAACTCCTTTTCATCGATGGGAAGAGCTGTGATATCTGTTATTTGATTAAAATCCCAAATAATTGGCGCCTTCATATCAACGTTGCCATTTTTATCGACCAAAAAGATATCCGTTTGTGAAGAACCATTGTTTTGGTTTAATCCGAATCTGATATACTGTTTCACATTTGTATTGGTAGCCGTAATTAAACATGGGCCAGCTAGCGAAACGTCAATTTTGGTTTGATTTTTCGTTAAGGAAGTGATTGATTTCAGCTTAAAAGATTGGAGTGAAGTACTGACCTGGAAAACTGGCGCATTTCTATTTTTCACATCAGTATCATCAATGATGAAATTTGCCGTGCCAAAATCCGTGTTGGTTTGAATGCTAGCCGTTCGTTCTTTTCCTCCAATATAATAGGTGGCACTACCATCAGCTTTAACCATAAGATGGTGAAGATTAGCAAATGCATGCGTAGCGGCAATAGCATCTATGTCATCAGTTTTACCATCGCCTTTGGCGCCGAAATCGCTGTAGCGAACAACTTTAGCCGCTTTAAATTTTAAGACATCATTAGGAGATACATTTAGTTGCAACTCGCCTTTCTCGTTTGTATAGGCTCTTGTCTGTTGGTAGTGGTTTGTAATTGTTGCTTTGTTTTCAAACTGACTTTTTTGCTGAGCTTGTGAAGCGGTTGACAAGTTTATAAGAAAAAGGCATAACACTATATATTTTTTCATGTGATTTATTTCGTTCAAAAGGTGTGGGTCTTTGCTGGATTAAGATATGTAAAATTTCGTAAAATCAGGTCGCAAACAATTCGCTGTCAACGAAATTTACTGATAGATTTTTGCTTCTGATTACGAGTTAGTTAGGGAAAGAAATCATACAATAAGACCCCTGAGACAACGACAGTAGAATAAAATGGTTTTTTAACCATTAAGCAAATGAACAAATTGAACGTTAACAATTTTGATGAAGCGTCGTTGAATTTGCATGCGAAAGATAATTTGTTTTACAATGGTCTTAGCGCTCTCAACAAACAGTTGCTTCTCTCAAACGGGTTGCAGGCGAAACAGTGACGGTGTATTATTTCAAAGCCAAATACTTTTTAGCTCAGACTACAACGCGAACTCGCCTTGTTGCAACGTAGCTAACTATTGTTTACCATACGGCAACAGCGGCACCCCGTGTCGCATACGTCATCCTCTAACTTTAGTTGTCTATGATGGAACTTTTGGTAGTTATAGTGCTATCAATTGTCCCCTCGACAATCAATTCCCCTTAGCCCTGATGGCTATTTTACTTATTATAGTTTGGCGGAAGCCATACTTTGAGTATTTCGGTAAGAAATACGCTAAATACAAAACATAAAAAAAGCCTTTAGTTTTCACTAAAGGCTTAATTTGTGCGGAGAGTGGGGGATTCGAACCCATACCCAAAAACCGCGTTTCTGATATCATTTAAAGGTTTTCATTTTCTCGACTCACCGAATAACTCACCTTATATCTTCATTTTTTTTAGCTGCAAATGCTATAACTAAAGTTATGTAAAACACTCGTTAATTGCAAATCGAAATTGCAACATTTAGTTACTTGCCAAGAATTAGCTTGAGGTAAAATGGTCAATTCAATAAACGAGGATATCTCGAACGCTTTCTACCTTTTCACCATTGTAAATTATACTTGCCACTAAAATGTAATTACCTTTTTTCGATGGAATCCTGATGTCGAATTTTTCAACTTTGACATTTAATGAGCCGGTGGTTTGCGCCATTTTCTGCTGATGGATGGTCTTTCCGTTTTCCATTAGTTTTAAGGACAGTTCACCCTTCCATTCTTTTGCCAGATCGTTTATAACGAACACGGGAACGGTAATCACACTATTCGGCGTATAGGACTTTTCCCAAGTGTCTACCATTAGTCCAACTGGAGAAAACGATGCTTTAACGTATTTTGTAAATGCTGGCCAATACCTAAACCTTTTCACGTCGTTTAGTAAATCACTGGTTTCTCCTCTAGGGGAACTTGGGCGAGAATAGGAGAGCCCCGCAAAGTACATGATCCCCGCAGAAGTGCGATGTGCTCGCCAATATTCTGTTAATGCTGCAGTTAACCTACTACATTTTTCAATGCGTTGCTCATTGGTAACTACATCTTTAAAGAAGTTCTTATAAACGTTTTCAGATAGTGTCGTTGCACTGCCATCCCTGTTTACCCAAAGCCAGGCGTACTCGTTCAATATAATCGGATTGTTATATTTTTTACCATCTGGTGAGGGATCCTGCTCGTTTGGATCATTTGAAGGAATGCGTTTTTGCCCCATCAGCTTCTTGAGCAGGCCTTCTTCCGGTTCTTTGGCATCTTTTAAATGATAAGGATAAAATAGATAGGGATGTGCTTCTATAGGGTCCGTTGCAGAAACAGGAGCAGAGTATCCGTTATCCCATGGACGATTGGATAAGTCTAGATGACGTACCATGTTTATTGCTTTACCTGTTTGGCTGGCCACGGTTTCATTTTGGGCATCCCAAATCACTATGCTTGGGTGATTCCATCTTTCTTTCATCCAAGATTCATATTCCAAAGCGATATGTTCTGCTGTGATTTTTTTTCTAATCCCACCCTTGCCGCCCCAGATTGCATACTCATCCTGGATTAAAATTCCCATTTCGTCTGCCAGGTCATACCAAAACCTTGGTGCTGGCCCAACATGGAAGCGAACAATATTCCAGTGCATTTCCTTAAATCGAGTAAACATTGTCCGTACCCACTTCCTGTCCCAAGGCAGGTTATTACGTAAAGAATCTTCGAAAAAACGATATACCGGAACATTTGTGCCACGAAGGAAATAAGTCTGGTCATTTAACATCGCTACCTTTGACGCGGTATCAAACCTGAAACTACGCATACCAAAGCGGGTGTCTATGTTGTCCAGGCCTGTAGATATATTAATCTCATACAGGAATGGGTCTTCGGGGCTCCAAAATTTACAGTCTTTTAGGATGGCCTTGAAATCCACTGTATCTGTACCGCCAGATAAATCTTTCCTGAAGCTGCCCTCGGTAACCATCTTTCTAGAGGCGGTTTCCCTAACCTGATAGCTGATCAGCTGTTCTCCTTTTTTGCCAAAAGTATTTATCGCAGCTACTACTCGGATATCCTGCTGGACAACGTTCGGCACAACCTGTACATTTTCTATATAAGGGCCATTGGAAAGGATAAGATTTACATCATCAAAAATTCCTGGGATAAATTTTATTTTCTCGAAATCATTTCCATTTATTGCGGTGTCAGGAAAATTATCGAAACTACCCAGCCTTAGCACAATGATGTTCTCCTGCCCGGCAGGGTTCAATAAACTTGTGATATCAGTTTCATATGATGAAAATATAGTTTGACGGACGCTTGCCAACTTACCATTGACAAATAGTGTTTTGCTGTAGGCTGCCTTGCTTATTTGCAAAATAACGTGTTCCGGCATATTTTTATCCAAAACAAAAGATTTCCGATACCAGAAATACCTATTGGAGTCTGCACCCTTTTTAACCTCTTTAAACCTTGGTTTAGCCATGTCGATCAAAGAAGGAACGGGAATGGTGTGGGTAAAACGTTGCGGAATAAGATTGGTTTCGGTCGTTTCCTCAACCTGCCAAGTTCCGTTTAAGGAAATCACCTTGCGTTGCGCCTTTGCGTTCGGAAATATAACTATTAGGTTTATTATAAAAATGAATGTTTTAAGGGTTATTCTTAAGCTTAGATGTTTATTTCTCATTATTTTTAATGGGTTATGATGTGGCAGGTTCAGACTAAAACACAATGGCTTTGAGCTATTTCTTTATGCCAAGACCCTTTTTAGAGAACGAGATGGCTTTGAAATCAATTATCAAATGTTTGGTGAATAATTATTGCGCCAGCATAAAGGGAACAATGTTGTTGGTAAAAACGGGCGTAGGGCCCGTGGTAGAAATCAAGCCAAACCATCCCTTGTCGTCCCAAACCGTACAAGACATTTTTTGGGCAATCAAGGTTTGCTTCATGAGCTTATAGTAACCTCGCACAATATCGGTGTTACGTTCGGTTCCGCTAGTTCTCCCAACACCAAACTCTCCATAATTTACTGGAACATCTATAATTGCTGCGTGTGATGCTACCTTTTGGATGGCGGAGGTGAAGGTATTATTACCTGGAAATGCAGCATTTGCCCCTGTTTCTCCGCAAAATGCCCAAGGGTCGTAGGTATGTACTTGAATTGCCAAATAAATATCAGTTCCACCCCCAGGTAGGTTAGCCTTTGAACTAAAAACATCATCAATTTGACCTTGGTTACCCTGTCCATTTGGCTCAACCATAATTATCCTTGTCGCATTATTACCACCAGTAGCTCTTATTGCGTCGTAGGCAACTTTCACAACCTGACGTGTCAAGGCTATCGCAGTTGGGTCGGTAGGCAGTGGATATCCGGTGCCAGACCATTGTCCCATTCTTCCCTCTGGTTCGTTAAGCACATCGAACATCAACTGTTTCGGTTGATCCTTGAAGAAGGTTGCAATACCTGTCCACAAAGTCTTGAACTTATTGTCAAATGCTGCAGAACCATCATAGTAATCTTTCAACCAATGCTCATGGTGGGCGTTAATTTCCACATACATTTTTTTTGCCAAAGCATATTCAACTACGGCCTTCAATTCTAACAGACGCGGATGATTGGTATTGATGACACCATTGGCATCTGCAATGTTACTTGTAAAGCCCTGTACCCAAGTTACTGGTATTCTGATATGTCTCATCCCTGCTTCGTAATATAAATCGATAATTGGCTTTACACTGGCAAGGGTAGGCGGGTTTGAAGCAAAATTGCTCTCAAAAGTATTTCCGAGATTAAAGCCCGTGGCCATATCTGTGATTATTTCTTTTGCAGTGGTAGCGTTGGTATTAATTGGAGGCACGCCTGTTGTTGTTGGCGGCGGCACCACCACAACAGGTATGGTAGGCGTTGGTGTAGCTGTTTTTTTTGAGCAGCCGTATCCAGTAAAAATGGCTAACAGGACTAAGAGATAACCTATTGAAGTAAGGTTTTTTAATGATAAACTGTTTTTTTTGTTCATGATAAAATTTTTAGGTTTGATGCCCTTTTAAGCGGTCACCATGGTTAATTGGTCTTTTATTATTTTAGCAAAGCGAAACTCAGGTAATCATAGTTCATGTTGCCATTGGTAAGGGTTCTTATAGTGAGCAGGTGCTTCCCTTTTTTAATGGGTAGGGTGGCCAAGTTGTCAATCTTATTCCAGTGATGCCATTGTCTCCAGTCTATTGTTTCCTTTTTGTTTCTTGTGGATGGGACGTTGAGTTCTGCAGAGAATGGTCTGCCATCCAACCATAATTCGATGCTTCCATCGCCACTTGCGGTGTACATTAGGCCAATTACATATTTTCCAGTTTCTGTTGCCTCAACAGAATAGTTAACCCACTCTCCAGGTTCCGTCCAACCTGTATAAAATTGATCCATCGCAGGTTCAACCATGTTATATGGGCTATCATCAATTGCCTTTGATTTGGTATAAGAAATATCAACCGCCTCTTTCATCCTGAATTCATTTAAAAAACTTCCATTGGCGGGGTTTAAACCTCCGCTTCCGCTGTTAATGTTATCGGTATCATGATAGGCAATGCCTTCACCACCCAGGTCGTACCATTCACACTGTATCTTTCCTGGGATCGTTTGTAGCTGGCTGTTCCAAGGTTTACCCCTATAGGTTTTAATATCCATTACGGGATCAACTGGGAACACCACTCTGAACCCAACGCTGTTGCTAAAATGAGTTGGTCTATTCCCGTAATGCGCTGCTATGCGACTAGGTTCTTCACCTGCAAACCAACTGCCACCCATATGCACACAGAATCCAGAGTCGCTTTTTAGTGATTCGTTCAAACACCATTCCCATACGTTGCCGCTCATGTCATAGATACCCAGTTCATTTGGTTTTTTTAGTCCTACCCGATGTGATTGATACTCACTATTGGTCTTAAACCATCCAACCGCGTTTAGCTCATTGCTACCTGAATAGATGTAGTTTCGAGTTTTTTCCGCACCCGATGCGGCAAATTTCCATTGATCTTCGGTGGGTAAACGTGATCCGCTCCACTTGCAATATTCTAATGCACCATAGTAGCTTACCATCACCATTGGATAATTTTCCTTGCCTTGCATGGCCCTCCACTGGCTATCAAAATATTCAACCTGTAAATCCTTACTCCCTACATTGATCAGTTGCTTCTCTTTTAGCCTACCATTTGCTGGAACCATCTTTTTGCTTAAGAAGATAGCATATTGCTGATTTGTAATTTCATATTTGCCAATTTGAAAGGGATTTGTCCAGTTCACTCTTACTTTTTGCAAGGTCTGTCCATTACTATTTCTTGGCCAAAATAGCAAGGCAATACAACATATAAAGAGAATATTTAACTTCATTTTACTTTTTATTTTTTAAGGATAAAAATCCTGCTTGGTTAATTAGTTTCTGGCCAGACCTGCCCAAGAGGAAATCTATCATGATCTGTGTCCGCTCATTCGGTTTGCCTAGTGTTATTGCATTTAATTGCCTGTGAATGAAATAGCTGCCATCTTCTACAGTTCGGTGACTAGCAACTACGCCATTAAAAGCCAATGCTTTTACCTTGTGGGCCTGCGCTTGATATGCTGTTAGCACCTGTAAGGGAAAGTAGGTAATGGTGTTTTCAGCGCTGGTAAGCAAGGCAAGGGCATCGTTGTCAGTAGCTGTCGAAATTATTGGTATATTCCCATAGTTATTTTTACCCTTTACACTATAAACTAATCCGCTTGGTAAAACCTTTGTATCTAGCTGCATAAAATCAGCAAACAGGTTGATTGGATCATAGGCCTTAGTTCTCCCAATTGCAACTATGGGTAAATCCTTGCCGCCAATTTGTTTCCAGTTGGTGATCTGGCCTGTATAGATGCCAGCAATCTGCTCAAAGCTGAGTGAAATGATGGGGTTGGATTTTGCTACGGTCAATACCAAGCCGTCCAAGCCTATTGGCGTAGCTGTTAGCATTGGTGCTTTTAATTGTTCGTAATCCTTGATTTTACGGGTGGTAATCGCTACTTGAACATTACTCGTGATTACAGAATCAACCATTGCACCAGTTTGTCCAACCACGGTTGAGAATTTAACCGATGGATATCTTTCGGAAAACACAGGATTGGCCTTTTCCATAAGTGTCTTGGTGGTAATGGCAACGCCAATTCTTAACAGTAGACTATCATTTACCAATGTTGAGGTATTTCTGGAAGGTGAGATAGGTGGTATGAAAGCAGTTCCAAAAAGAACAGCTACCGTTAAAAAAATTGATGACAAATGAAATTTTACCGTTAATGCTTTCATGTGCTTATTTGATGATCTCGAATTTTGTTGCCAAATAATCAGTAGAAGATTTACCTATCTGAACCTCAAATTCTCCAGGTTCAACTATTCGCTTCATGGCTGGCCCGAAATACTGTAGCTTATCTTTTGTGATGGTAAATGATACTGTCTTGCTTTCCCCTTTTTTCAAGTGAATTCGGCTGAAATCTTTCAGTTCTTTGCCTGGTCTTGTAACTGTGCTTACCATATCCCGAATGTAAAGCTGTACCACTTCATCACCATCAGTATCTCCTGCATTGGTAACCTGAACGGTTACCTTCAAAGGGATCCCTAGTTTAGACTTTTTACTACTGATGGATAGGTTGTCATATTGGAAAGTAGTATAGCTCAAGCCGAAGCCGAACGGATAAAGTGGTTTGTATTCTCCATCGATATATGGGCTTTCGTGTACATAAGGTTTGCTGTTATAATAGACTGGCAATTGGCCAACATGCTTTGGAATTGTCAGGGCAAGTTTGCCGCTAGGATTAACCTTTCCAAACAGAACATTAGCAACTGCCGTTCCTTGTTCTTGGCCCAAATACCAGCCTTCTATTAGCGCAGGTGCTTCTTTTGCAAGGTAATTTACCGATTGAGGACGCCCATTGATGAGGAGGACAGCGGTTTGTTTCTTCAGCTCAAATATTCCCCTTGCAAGATCATTTTGCCTACCAAGTAGCTCGAGGTCATAATAATCGCCAGTATGGCCTTTCCATTCCTCTCGGCTTGTGAGTTCATTACCTCCCAATACAAGAAGCACGGCATCGCAGGTTCTTGCTAGCGATACTGCATCTGCTATTCGTTTGTCTTCAGCTTGCTTGGTTTTGTCAGTTGCCTTAATGGAAGTATCGTTTTCGTAAATTTTATAGCCTTCGCTATAAACAACCTCGAATTTATCTTTTCCAAATTTCGATAGACCTTCAACGATACTGATCCCAGGACTTTTATCGTTGGCATAGTTACCATAGTGAACTTCATCTGCATTCGGACCAATAATGGCAATCCTTTTAATGGCGCTGGCATCAAAAGGCAAGGTTTTATTTTCATTTTTTAGCAAGATCATCCCTTTCTCAGCTGCCTGTAAAGCTATTTGGCGATGTTTTTCCTGCATGATAAGGCTTTCTTGGGCAGTTGCGAGCTTGATGTAAGGTTGCTCAAAAAGGCCCAACATAAACTTGTTTCTTAATACCCTTGCCACTGCCGAGTCGAGCACCGCTTGTTTAACCTCGCCAGATTTTATCAGCGCTGGCAAATAGCTGAAACAATATTCTCTCCAACTACTTGGGCATTCAAAATCCATCCCAGCATTTATCGCATTTTTACCTGCGTCTTTTCTACTTGCACTTGAATGTTGCCTTGTGACCATCCGGTTCACGGCATCATAATCGGAAATAACATAACCCGTAAATCCCCATTCGCCACGCAATACACCATTGAGCAACCAGTTGTTGGCGTGGTTGGGTATGCCATCAATCTCATTATAGGATGCCATCACTGTTCTAACCTTGGCTTTTTTAACAGCCATTTCAAAAGGGTAGAAGTGGTTCTCACGTAATATTCGTTCTGAAAGGTTTGCTGGTGCAAGGTTGGTCCCGCCTTC
>SEDG01000357.1 GCA_004295885.1 Pedobacter sp.
CGAATTGCAGGCGTAACGGTAACAAATGGTCAAGCTTTTTCAATGAGAGCCGGTGGTAGAAGTCCGATGGCCATAGTTTTAGACGGAATGAATATGGGTAATGAATTTAGCATGGATGATATTCCGGTAACAGATATTGAATCAGTTGAGGTATTAAAACCAGGTGCAAATACCGCTATTTATGGTTCGAGTGGAGGTAGTGGCGTTTTGGTTATTACTACCAAAAGAGGTGCAGGCACCGAAAGTAACTATAGTAGATATTCTCCAGGTATTGTGACCTATTCTCCAAAAGGTTATTACCTAATGAGAGAATTTTACTCACCGAAATATACTGCTACCCCAGACCCTAAGCCAGATTTTAGATCAACTGTTTATTGGAACCCTCATTTAGTTACCGACCCGACTGGAAAAGCAAACCTAAATTATTTCAATACAGATCAGGTAGGTACATACAGAATTGTAATTGAGGGGATAGACGCTGAAGGAAATTTAGCCAGGAAAGTGGTGACTTACAAAGTAAATTAACATGAGAAAAAGGTTCATCATTTGCTTTATATGCGTTTTAAGTCTATTTAGTTTTTCAGCATTTATTGCTGATGATGATCCGATTACCTTATTGCTTAAAAAGCTAGAAGAGTTTACAAAGAAATTCCCTCAGGAAAAAGTCTATTTACATCTAGACAAATCTTACTATGCCATAGGCGATGACATTTGGTTTAAGGCTTATGTGGTTGACAGTAAAACAGCTGCCCCAACTGCAATTAGCAATATCTTATACATTGAGTTAATAAATGAGAGAGATTCCTTAACCAAGCAACTTAAGCTACAAATGGTTTCTGGGATTGCTTGGGGAGATTTTAAGCTATCTGATTCGTTAGCTGAGGGAAATTATAGAATAAGGGCGTACACACAGTGGATGCGAAACGCAGGTGCTGAATTCTTTTTTGATAAAACCATCAAAATAGGCAACGGATGGGCAAATAAGGTTTTTACCAAAACCTACAATGTTTACAGTGTAGATAATAATATTGAGAAGTTAAAAAGTACGATTAGGTTTACAGATAAAAGCGGAAAACCTTACAACAATACTACTGTGGCATTTGAAACAAGATTGGGCAATGTAGTTGGAAGTAAGGGCAATGGTTTAACTAATGCAAATGGAGAGATTACCGTCGAAACTTTAAACAAGGACGCTAATGTAAATAAGACAGGACTAATAAAAACAACCATTTCTATGGCTGATGGTTCTAAAGTTTTAAAGGGGCTGGAAAAACCTATACTGCAAAAATAAAGCTCACTAGTGGCATCGAAAAAGCAATAAAACTTCCGGTAGCAGAAAGTAGTGGTTACACATTTTTAGTAAATAACGTTGATACCGCAAAAGCGACCGTAAGGGTTATGCTTACCGAAAACCTGCTAAATAAAGGCGAACTGAATTTAATAGCGCAACATGGCGGAGAAGTGTTAGCGACCACTAAAATTTCATCAACAAAACAGATATCAACGGTTGTACTACCGAAAGCAAAGTTTCCTTCTGGAATTGTCCAACTTACGCTATTCTCTCCAGAAAACTTACCTGTAAGCGAAAGGATAATTTTTGTAAATAATTCAAGTGATAAAATCGATTTAAGTCTTAATAATTTAAAGCAAACGTATACCAAAAAAGGAAATGTAAATTTTGAAATAGTTAGCGCAAACAATAACCATCCAGCTCAAGGAAGTTTCTCAATAGCCGTTACAAATTCAGATATTGTAGCTGCAGACCCAGAAAATGAATCAAATATTTTAACCAGCCTACCTAAAACTGCTTTTCCTGCAGAAAAATTTATGAGCATTAGCGGCTTGGTTACAACTAATGGCAATAAACCTGTAGCTAATGGAAAAATCACCTTACTTTCTACATCCAAAGGAATGGTCATGGCCAACACGGTAACAAATGAATTTGGCCGTTTTAGTTTTGATGAAGTTAGCTTTGGTGACAGTATCAAATTTGTATTGCAAGGCAGTAATAAAGAAGGAAAAAAAGATGTAAAAATTATCTTAGACAAGTTTCCTGAACAGGCGATAAATAAAAATGTAAATACTGGAGACATTGAGGTTAATGTGAACTCCTCAATGATGAAATACTTAACTGAGAGCAGTGAGTATTTTGATGAGCAATATAAAAAGGGTTTTTTGAATAGAACAAATCAGCTTAAAACCGTGAACATTGTACAAAAAGTTACCAAAAAAGATAGTGCTTCCGTCAACAGTTCAAATTACAACGGTCGTGGTAATGCAGATAAAATCATCACTGCAAAGGATCTTGAGAATTCATATTCATTAGCTCAGTATATTTCACAAGGAAGAATTATGGGTGTGGCTGATAGTGTAGGGTACCCATTTTCTACAAGAAAAACTAGTGGCCCCCCGAAACCCGATGGAAGCCTCCCAGATGTGCCATTAATGGCAGTCTCCCTCGACGGAATGATCCTTGAAAACTTTTCATTAAATGACATTCCAGTTGTTGACATAGAGAGCGTTGAAGTTTTACAATCTGCTGGATTTATTACAGCTTATGGCTCTGCTGGACAAAATGGTTTACTTATCATTACCACAAAAAGAGGAAGTGGCAGAAGAATGTCCGAAATTAACGCACCGGGAATTACGATTTTCACGCCAAAAGGTTACGATAGTGTTAGACAATTTTATTCTCCAAAGTACGATGCCACTCAAGATGTTAAACCAGATTTAAGAACTACCGTATATTGGAACCCACACTTGGTCACCGATGCGAGTGGGAAAACCAACATCAACTACTATAATACCAGCCAAGCAGGAACCTACAGAATTGTAATTGAAGGGATAGATGCTGAAGGAAATTTAGCTAGGAAAGTGGTGACTTACAAAGTAAATTAATATGAAAAAAAGGATTCTCATTTGCTTCTTATGCGCATTAAGTTTAATGAGTTTCTCTGCATTTATAGCAGATGAAGACCCTTTAACTACCCTCCTTAAAAAGCTAGAAGAGTTTACAAAGAAATTCCCGCAAGAAAAAATTCATTTACATCTTGACAAGCCATATTTTATTGCAGGGGAAGATATTTGGCTTAAGGGTTATTTGGTAACTGCAGAAAGAAATGAGCCTTCTGATTTAAGCAAAATTTTATATATAGATTTAATAAGTCCTGATAACAAAGTCGCAAAAAAAATAACTCTCGCAGTAGATAGCGGCAGAACTTTCGGTCAATTAACCATCCCAGATTCGCTAGCTTCGGGAAATTATAGATTACGGGCATATACCAACTATATGCGCAATTTTGGCGAAGATTTTTTCTTTGAAAGATTTATTGCAATAGGAAATTTGGGCGATGTAGATAAACCTAAATCAACACAAAACATAAAAAAAACTATCGCCCTACAATTTTTTCCTGAAGGAGGCAATATGGTATACGGTTTACGAGGAAAGGTAGGAATTAAGGCAACCGATGAAAATGGACTAGGAATAAATGCAACAGGATATGTGATAGATGACACGAAAGAAAAAGTTGCCATCTTTAGTACTGAATTTGCGGGGATGGGAACTTTTGCGCTTAATCCGGTAAAAGGACGAACCTATCAAGCTGTAATAGAAAAGCCAGATGGCAGTTTAGGAATTTATAAATTGCCAAAAATACTAGACAACGGTTACTCATTATCTATTAATAACCTATCGAAAGTTGATACCATTTTAATTAAAGTTGCCACAACCTCAGAGCTTGTAAAAGGGCAAAAACTTAGCTTAGTAGCACAATGTAACGGAACGGTTTTTTTTACATCCATTGTGAACGTAGATAATCAAATATTTACCGCTTCCATTCCCAAAGCAACCTTTCCAACCGGCATTATACAGTTCACATTATTTACAGAACAGACACCTATAGCCGAGCGAATCATCTTTATCAACCATAAAGATCAATTAAAAATCAATTTTGCAGTTAAAAAAAGTAAGGTAATCGATAACCAAACTACTTTTGATATTTCCACAACAGATTATAATAACAATCCAATTGATGGTAATTTTTCAATAGCAATTACTGATCTAAACAAAACACCATTTAACGAGGATGATGAAACAACCATTATTTCTAATCTTTTGCTCTCGTCAAATCTTAAAGGATTTGTAGAACAACCTAATTATTATTTCAATAACCCAAACCAAGATAAGGAAAGACAACTAGACAATTTGCTACTAACTCAAGGTTGGAGGAGATTCTTATGGAAAGATATAATAGATGGAAATGACTTCCCACCGAAATATGCGTCAGAAAAAAGCTTAAACATCGCTGGATTAGTTACCGACAACTACAATAAGCCGCTAGCAAACGCTAAGGTTACGCTAGTTTCTATTACAAATGGTTTTGACATGGTATTAGACACCACAACTAATAATGCTGGGAAATTTGTTTTCGACCGACTTGATGTGCCAGATACCGTAAGCTTTATACTTCAAGCTAAATCAAAAAATAACGACAAAAATGTAAAGGTTATAATAGATCAAGATGTTCAGGTAACCGCTAAAGATTTCATAGGTAATTCTATAAATATGGATACCTACATCAATTATTTTAAACAGCGCTACAAGGAATCTCCAAACCTAAAACCTAATGGGATACTTTTAAAGCAAGTTAATATCGTAAAAAACAGAGAGCTCAAACCTATAACTAATGTATTACATTCTAAGAACAGAAATGGTAGCGTTGATTATGTAGTTTCAAAAGATCGAATTGAACATGAAACGGGCAATGCGTTTAACATCTTTAATGGTGTCCC
>SEDG01000032.1 GCA_004295885.1 Pedobacter sp.
AATTGTAGGTTCTACTATAATTTGTGGAAGTTTATCGTAAGGGTTTGTCTGTTTAATCATATCTAGGAAAAGTCTTACACACTCTTTGCCAATTAAATCTGGATGTTGGTCTACTGTAGAAAGACTAGGGCTCACATAAGAAGAAAATACTTCGTTCGCAAAGCCCATTACGCCAATTAAGGGTGGTTCTAATCCACTTTCTCTAAGCTTGCGAGCTACGCCCAAAGCAGTAAAATCATCCCCAGCAATGATTGCATCTGGCCTATTTTCATTTCTAAGTAGCTTGCTTACGCCGAACCTTCCATCTTTGATAGAAAGACCGCCAAGAATAATATCCTCTTGGTAAATCGCCATATTATTCATCCTTAACGCTTGTTTGTAACCCTCTAATCGCTCGCCGAAAATTTTAATTTTATGACTGGTGGTTACAAAAGCTATTCTTTTATATCCTCTTTCAATGAGATGGCTTGCCGCTAAAAAACCTGCCCTAAAATCGTTAATGGTAACAGTTGGCACTCTAAGACTATCATGTACTCTATCAAAAAGTATAAGCGGTTTATTCTGGTTAATCACATCCTGAAAATGCGAAACATCATCTGTAGTTTCCAAGGCAAGCGATGCCATTATACCATCAACTTGTGTTTCTAACAGCGTATTTAATCCCTTAACTTCCTTAGCTCTAGATTCGCTCGACTGACATACAATGATGCTATAACCGCTTTCTTTTAGCTCATCTTCTATACTATGGATAATGGAAGCAAAAAAATGAGCCTCAATGCTAGGTACAATTATCCCGATGATGAATGTTTTGCCAGATTTAAGTGCAGAAGCCAATTTATTAGGCCTATAATCAAGTTTGGCAGCCATATCAACAACTGTTTTTCGTGTGCTTTGGCTAGTTCCTGGAAAATCTCGTAATGCCCTCGAAACGGTAGAAACAGTTATGCCTAACGCACTTGCAATATCGTATATGGTAGTTAGCTTTTTCAATTTCGATGAGGTTATTTAATGGTATTTCTGTTAATATGCTACGTCTTTATTTATTGTAGACGGCATCATTTCCGCTGTAATCTAGCCATTTGTACGAAGCCATATTTTGAGATGGTTCACCAGATGAAGTTGCGTACAAAGCGAAAAGTGAGCCTACAAATCCACCCGCAGTTTGCGTACTTAAGAACTTTCCATCAACTTTATCCTTTAATAATTTCCATTTGCCAGAGTCTGAGAAATGAAAGCTATAGAATTCTCGTTGAGCTTGAATTTTAAACTGAACTTTCTTTCCAGTAATCGGCGCTTCAATAATTAGATCCATTGTTTTAGATTTAGGATTGCCTTGATAAAGCTTTACAACTTGTTTGCCGTCCTTTATGGACTTGCAGATGTAGTAGAAATTGTATTCGCCTTGAAAAATCAGCATCCCAGCTTTTTCATTTGGTTTTTTCGCCTCAAATGTCATTTCTGTAGTTGCGGTGCTAGTTAAATGTTGTTGCCTCTTGCCAATAAAGGCTGGGTTCCCCAAGCCCATACAAGTTTCAGGAAGCAACTTCATCGTTAATCCGTTTACCTTATCCAGCTTGTACCAACTTGTATCGTTTGTTCTTAAAAACAACAAAGATTGATCAATTTTATTTTCGAAAGAAGTCCTGTAAGCAAAATTTCCACTTTGTGGCGGTGCAGACTGCTTTACTTCCATAAACCCAGCACTAAAGTGATAAGGTATTTCTTTTTGGTCAGGATTGATAATTGGCCATCCGTCTTCCCATTTTACTGGTGCAATAAAGGTTTCCCTGCCCGTATTGTAATGATTGCCCTCGTACGGTCTCACTGCTAAGAAAACGGCATAGGTTTTACCATCTGGACCTTCTACCAATTCGGCGTGGCCAGCGGAGGTAATTGGATCTTTGCGATTTGGATCAAGGTCTCTTTGTGTTAATATCGGATTTTTCTCATAAGGTACGTATGGGCCAGTTGCATTTTTACTTCTCAAGATTACTTGTGAATGATTTACGGAAGTTCCTCCCTCTGCGGCGCAGAGATAATACCAGTCGCCACGCCTAAAAATATGCGGTCCTTCAATCCAAACTGGCTTTTTACTGATGTCTACACCACCATTTACCAATTGGATTTCATCGCCAATAACATTCAGATTTATTGGATCAAATTCAAATGTACGTATAGTACGATGCCCTGGATAGAGCGACTTATTTGCAGGAGGATCGCTATTGTAGACGATGTAAGCTTTGTCTTGATCAAAGAACAAGGAAGGATCAATACCTCTCACTTTTGGAAGCCACACTGGATTACTCCAGGGGCCAGCTGGATTTTTTGCTGTCATCACAAAATTTCCATTCTTATCGATATTGGTACAAGTCATGTAATAGGTACCCTTGAAGAAATTAATTGATGGAGCAAAAAGACCCCTTGAGGTCCTGTCGCCAAAAAATGTCATTTGAGATGGTCTATCGATAACATTACCAATCTGTTTCCAATTTTTTAAATCCTTGCTGTGAAACACTGGAACACCAGGAAAATAAGCAAATGTTGAGTTTACCAGATAGTAATCGTCGCCAACTTTGGTCACGCTGGGATCTGGATAAAATCCAGACATAATTGGATTGGTGAATTTAATTTGTGCCTGACATAAGCCTGCATACAGGCCAATCAAAATCAAGATAATTTTTTTCATATATTATTTTATGGGATAATTGTGCCCATCATTTGTGTTAAAGTATAGTTATGTTTTTTTTAAGCAGGTTACCAGAAGTTGGGTTCAATTCATCAGGCTGTGAGCCACCAGCACTGATCATTAGTTTACCTTTTATAAGCTGAGCAACTCCATCCTCTTTGATGAATGAAAGTTCTCTTGGCGAAAGGCTAAACTTTAGAACCTTACGTTCTCCAGGTTTAAGCACAATCCTTTCAAAGCCTTTTAATGCTTTTATGGGTGATTTAACCGCTGAGTTCGGATTGCTGATATAAAGTTGAACAACTTCCTCGCCAATAACCTTACTGGTATTGGTTATGGTTACGCTTAAGTTTAGCGTGGTTCCACCTTTAATTTGAGCTGGCATTAGCAATTGCTCGTACTTAAAAGAACTATAACTTAGCCCATATCCAAATCCGTAAAGCGGTTTGCCAGAGAAGTATCTGTACGTTCTACCCTTCATCGAATAGTCTGAAAAATTGGGTAAATCTGAATCGCTAGCATAAAAGGTAACAGGTAGCCTTCCTGCAGGATTATAGTCTCCAAAAAGTACATCAGCAACTGCAGCACCAGCAGATTGACCTCCATACCAGCAATTAACTATGGCAGGAATATTTTCAGCTTCCCATGGAATTGCAATTGCACTTCCTGTCATCATTACAAAAACGACAGGTTTTCCAGTAGCATGCAAGGCTTTCATTAAATCCGTTTGCACTTTTGGCAGCATGATAGAAGTTCTATCGCCGCCGCTAAAGGCAGGGAAGTTGACTTTCATTTCTTCGCCCTCAAGCTGGGGCGAAATACCACCAACATAAACGATGGCATCGGCATCCTTGATTCTTTCTGCAAGGCTTATGAAGTTGGTTTTTTGATAATTTCCAGCACTTAATCTAATATTTGCTTTACCATCGCCTTGCCAATATTCTAATACAATTTGGTAAGATTTTCCTTTTTCTGCTAACAATTTATATTGTTGTGCGCCCCATCTATTTCTTGTCCAAGCATTAATCACTTCCTTGCCATCAACTTTGAAACGGTACCCGTCATCACCCTCAATTTCAAAAGTAACGGCACCATCAGCATCTGCTAAATAGTTAGTCGTATATCTTGCTGAAAAATTTCTGGCAACTATGCCCTCGGCCACTTGTTGACCTTCTTGCCAAGCATGATCTAAACGCTGTTCTTGCCTTGAAACAGGATTACCTGTCAGTTCTTTATTTGCAAAATATTCTGCGTTAAAGCCTTGTTTTCCATCAGCGCTGCACTGATTAGAATAGTTTCTATAAGCTAAAAGGGTATCATTAGTAAAGTTGATTGCTTTTTCATAAACCACATTGGCATTGGGCAATTTCTCCTTAATCCCTTGAAGAACCGTTTTAAGTACTGAGGGTGTACCATTGTAATTACCTAAAATAGCAATTGGATTATCGGCATTTGGCCCTAAAACCACTATTTTTTTAGCCGACTTGCTTAAAGGTAAAGTGTTGTTTTTATTCTTGAGCATTACGATTGATTGCCTAGCCATCTTCAAGGCATGCGCTTTGTGCTCCTCACTTTCAAGTACTGAAGATGGGGTTTGCGCATACTTAACCATTTCCTTTGGATCAAACATACCCAGCTTAAACCTTGTCATGAAAAGGCGTTTTACAGAAATATCAATTTGTGATTCAAGCAATTTTCCCTCTTTAACCGCTTTCACGAGAGATTTGTAGGCATCAGTACCACATTCTACGTCTGTTCCATGCAAAACCGCATCTGCAGAGGCTGATGCAGCATCTGTATGTGTTTTGTGGTTCTTAAAAAAGTCATCTATTCCCCAACAATCTGAGGTAACATAGCCGGGAAAGTTCCATTGTTTTCGAAGGATATCGACCATTAAAAGATCGCTACCACAACAAGGTTGAGTTTGGAAGGCATTATAAGCACACATTACTCCTTCAACCTTAGTATCTACTACCAATTTTCTAAAAGCAGGCAAGTAGGTATCCCATAAATCGTATTTGCTAACTTCAGCGTTAAACACATGCCTATCGGGTTCTGGTCCACTGTGTACGGCATAATGTTTAGCACAAGCTGCAGCTTTTAGATATTTAGGATCATCACCCTGTAAACCCTTTACAAAAGAAGCGCCCATTACGGAGGTCAAGAAAGGATCTTCGCCATAGGTTTCTTGTCCGCGACCCCATCTTGGATCTCTAAATATGTTGATGTTTGGTGTCCAGTAGGTAAGGCCGACGTAACGGTCTCCACCACGCCCCAGTTCTACGGCTTTGTTATTGATGGCTCGTCCTTCCAACGCAGAATAATCGGCCATTTTAAATAACGATTCTTTATCGAAAGTTGCAGCCATACCAATTGCTTGAGGATATACAGTCACCTTAAAAGGGGTTCTTGCCACGCCATGTAACACTTCATTCCACCAATCATAAGCGGGAATTTCCAATCGTGGAATAGCGGGTGCGGCATTAAGCATTTGACCCACTTTTTCTTCCAAAGTCATTCTAGCAACAAGGTCATCTACCCTTGTTTTGAAATCGAGTTTAGGGTTTTGAAAAGGGAATTTATAAGTCTGCGCAATTACTGATAAAGGAAGGGCAAGGAATAGACAGAGCGATATTTTGAGTTTGAATTTCATTTCCAATTGATTTATTTGTCAGTGAATGGGTTTTACCTAGCGGGAATTATGCGTAGCTGCCAAAATTGATTGCCTGCTTTAATAGTATCTGCCAAACAAATTGTAGGAAGGTTATGGGAGTGGTTCATACATGTATTTGATTTAGCCCAAATCTAAATGAAGCTTGATAAATTGAATAGGCGATTTGTTCAAGAATGACCTACAAATGTTTAGCCGCCAAACATTGTAGGTTATTGTTACAAATGATCTTTTTTATCCTTGCGCTTTGCATTTATATATTCTGAGGGAAGCATATTAAATTGAGCCTTAAAAAGTCTGGAGAAATAACTCGGCGTTCCAAAACCCGTCATATAGGCAATTTGTGCAACATTGTAATCACTTTTCTCCAGTAGCTCTACTGCTCTTTCTAATTTAACCGATCGGATGTATTCGATTGGCGTGAGACCCGTTATTTCAAGTAGTTTGTGGTATAAAGAACCTCTACTCATCCCAACATGCTTACTTAATTCTTCTACAGATAATTCTGGATTATTTAACTTCTCGTCTATGTATTTTACGATTTTACTCAACAATTTTACTTCGCTTGATTCGATTTCTATTTCTTTGGATTCAACTTTTACCTGCTTTGAATAAGCGTTTTTTACCGATCGATTAAAAAGCAACAAATTCTCAATCTTTGCTTGTAGTATATCAAAATTAAACGGTTTGGTTAAGTAGTCGTTGGCGCCAGATTTCAAGCCTATTATCTGGTCTTCTTCGCCACTTATGGCAGTAAGTAATATAACTGGAATATGGCTGGTCCTTTTATCGGCTTTAATTTTCTGGCTAAGCTCAATACCGTTCATTTCTGGCATACTGATATCACTTACCACTAATTGAGGATGTCCAGAAAGTGTTTTTTGCCATCCTTCTTTCCCGTTTGATGCTTCGATAATTTGGTAATAAGGCTGTAGACTATCCCTGAGATGGAACCTAAACTCTTCATTATCTTCTACCAAAAGAATTGTAGCAATTTTTCCATCGGCAACTGCCGAAGTCTGCTCTACTTCCGATTGGAGATCAGCCAAATGTTCGCTGTTTTCGTCTTCTGTTATTGCCTCTTGTTCTATGATTTCTACTGGTAAGGAAACCAAAAAAGTAGACCCTTTGCCCAGTTCACTTTCCAAGGTGATTTCACCGCTATGTAATTCTATAAATTCTTTAACGATTGATAATCCAATTCCACTTCCTTGATTTAGAATTGAGCTTACGTTATTGCCCATGAAAAAACGATCGAAGACCTTAACCTTACTTTCTGGCGCTATGCCTATTCCTGTATCCGAAACAGCGATATCAAATATAGGTTTAGGTTGGCTCGGTATAATTTGCAATGACATCCTTAAACTGACCGTCCCACCTTCTGGCGTAAATTTGAAAGCATTGGAGAGCAGGTTGAAAATGATTCGCTCCATCTTATCCTGATCGAAATAAGTTTGTAAACTTGGCGCATCACTACTCACTTGGAGTGAAATTTTCTTCCGTTCTGAAAGATCTTGAAAAGCTTCTGCTGCTTCCTTAACAAAGAGGATTAAATCGCCTTGGCTCAAGTTCAGTTTAAGCTCTTGTTCTTCCATTTTTCTAAAATCCAATAATTGGTTAACAAGGTTTAACAATCTACGAGCATTTCTCTTGATCATTTTTACCTGACTAGAAACATATTGATCTTGTTTTGCCGAAAGCAATTTATCTACAGGCGCTAATATGAGCGAGATGGGTGTTCTAAATTCATGGCTTAGGTTGGTGAGGAACTTTATTTTTTGTATGTCTAATGTATGAGCTCGTTCGGCTTCTCTCTGTTGCTGAAGTATTTTCTGTTGGATATTAATTTGCTCTTGTTCTAGCGCCAATTGACGTTTTATTCGTTGAATTCCTCTTCGCCTGATGGTAAACAATATGGCTCCAATTGCAATGACGTAAAAGACATAGGCATAAACCGTACGCCATAGCGGCGGTTGTACATAAACCGAAATTGAGGTAATTTGATTGCTCCAAGAACCATCATTATTACTTGCTCTTACCTGAAAAGTGTAATTGCCTGGATCTAGATTGGTATAATAGGCTGTTTTTTCCCTATCTACATAATTCCATTTACTTTCAAGACCAACAAGGCGGTAAGAGTAATTATTTTGTTCGGGGGCGGTATAGTTTAAGGCAGTATAGCTAATGGAAAAATTCTGACCATAGTTTAAGTGGATTTTTTTCGCAAAGCCAATTTGCTCTTTAATGGGCGATTTTTCACTTGGAAGCACTATAATATTAGCCACCTTTAGCTCGGTAAGCAAAACGCTGGGAGCAGCTTTTGTTCCTGGTAAATCTGTTGGATAAAAGTAATTGAAGCCCTCTTGTCCACCAAAATAAAGTTCTCCTTCTGAGGTAGTAATCCCAGAGCCAAGCACAAACGGGCTATCTTGCAAACCATTAGGTCGACCAAAGTTTTTAATTTTCTTGGTTTTAGGGTTTAGACTGCTAATTCCCCTATCTGTACTGAACCAAATCACACCAGCTTTATCCTCGAGTATCTTATAAACGATTGGGCTCGGCAGTCCGTTAGATTCGTTAAAATTGGTAAACTTACCCGTTCTCGAATCAAAAAGATCTAAACCTCCACCATCAGTACCTGCCCACAAATTGCCTTTGCTGTCATGTAATAGACTCAGCACAACATCATTAGAGAGCCCGCTATTTGCTTTATTATACAGTTTAAATTTTCCTGTTTTATAATGATAAACCGCTATGCCAGTTCCGTTAGAAGCCAACCAAATATCTCCGTTTGCATCCTCAGAAATGGCACGCATATACCCATTGCTTGGCAATAACATTGGAGGGATAAGATAGGTTCCGTAACGCGTAAAAAGATTGGTCGTTGGGTTATATACATTAACACCATTACCATTTGTACCAATCCAGATCATTCCTCTGCTGTCCTCTTTAACAAAGAAAATATCATTTTGGCTTAAATCATTGGCCAAAGGGCCAGCCAGAAATTGTTTAAAGCTCTTGGTTAAAACATTATAAGAAAATAGCCCATCCTGATAAGTTCCTATCCACAAAAAACCACGAGCGTCTAATTCAAGTGCAAGTATAGCAAGGGGATTTCCCGATTTATCAATTTTGCTCTTCAAATTTATATGTTCGAAAAGCCCACTACTTCTATCAAAATAATGTACTCCTCCTCCATCAGTTCCAATAAATAGCTTACCTTTTTTATGTTCTACAAAAGAGGTTACAATTGGAGACCTTAGACCTTTTGGATCAAACGGACTGCTATGTTTTAGATTAAAAAGCGCCAAGTTTGGGTCTAATTTATTAACTCCTCCCTGAAAAGTTCCAAGCCAAATTATCCCATTTTTGGCCATACAAATGCTTCTAACAGATTTATGACTTAAACCGAAAGGCTCTCTTCTATTCGGCCGAATGTTGGAGAAGGTTTGTGTTTTAGTATCGAAAATGCTCACCCCTTCTTCCGTCCCCATCCAAATCTTTCCCTGTTTTGCCAAGCTAGCATCGTATATTACATTATCAGAAAGTTTGTTACTACTAGGTTGCAGAAAAGCTTTGAATTGGCCATTTTCATTGATCAATAGATTTAAGCCTCGGTTAGTACCAAAATAGATACGGCCATTTTCATCCTTGATGATGGTACTGATGCTATTGTTGCTAAGGCTATTTGGGTCTGATGGATTGTGAACGAATTTTTCGGTGATCCCAGATTTTATGTCAACTGCTAAGAGGCCGACATTTGTTCCAACCCACATCTTATTGTTACTTCCTTCGGAGAAGGATAGTACGCTGGATCCATTTCCCATAAAGGTGTTGATCCCAATATTTTTTACCTTAAGTGTTTTCGAATTTATTATTCTATATCCACCGAAGGTACCAACCCAAATATTTCCACTGTGGTCTTCATAAAGAGTTAGCACATTAAACTGGCCATTCCGTCCAGATATTCCGTCACCACTAAAGGAGGCAAACTTGTTCTGCTTAGGGTCATAATGACATAAACCCCCTGCGCTTGTTCCAACCCATAACCTGCCTAACCTATCTTCTAAAAGGGCTGTTATGTTATTGGAAGGAATACTCGTGGTATCCTTGCTTTTATTGGTGTAGACGGTGAAGTTAGTCCCATCAAATTTATTGAGCCCGTCATTGGTGCCGAACCATATTAGTCCGTTTCGATCTTGGAGAATAGCATTAACTGTATTTGAAGATAATCCATTTTTGGTGGTCAGTTTAATGAAATTGGGCGAGCTTTGCCCCAGCGCTACATTGTACATTAATATCATCGCGAAGAAGAGCGATGATAAACTTGAATAAGCTATTCTCATATATTTGACATACAGTTATTTCAGGTCCGAAGCTTAAATTTCTGCTCGGCAATCAGTTTAAAAATTACTACCATATCATAGTAGTTCTCGACGTTCCTACTATCTTTCGAAGATACACTATCGAAAAGAAATGCTGATAGGTTAAAGAAATAATCCTGTTACGGCATCTTCTTTTTCTCAAATCTCCATTTTGGGTTTTTAGATAATCCTGCAGGTTCGCCTTCGAAAACTTTAGCGGCCTCCTTATCTCCCTTTAATTGCCAGTTATACCACGAGGTTGCCAATTTAGCAAATTCACCGCCGTGGTATTCTCGATAAGTTCCTCCGTGGCCAACATCCATATTTGCCATAAAAATCGGAACATGGTTAATTTGCTGATAGTCATCCATTCCATTGCCATAGGCGATATCTTTTTCTCCACCCAACATATATAAAGTAGGCGTATGGATTTTTTTCAAACTTTCTTTGGTAAGCTTTGGCATATTGCTAATACCATTGCCTGGGGTTTTAAAAATACCACTGTTACAAACTACTACTGTTGTAACCCGAGCATCAGATGCAACCTCCAATGTCTGCAAGCCTCCACATGACATTCCGCTCACAGCTATCTTCTTCACATCGACTTTGTGGTAATAGATGCTTTTTTTATCGCCATTCTGCGCAATTGCCCAAGTGATAGCATCAGTAAGCTGAGATGAAGTTGATTTCCTGTTATCAGTTTTATCTTCGGAAAGAGTACCTATTGCCGCTACTAAAAATCCGTATGATGATACTTCAGATAAAAAATTAACGTGTTCCCACGGCGAATTGGCACAAGCACCATTTCCCCATACAATGATTGGTAATTTGTTGTTGGTATTAAAGACGTCTAGATTTTTAGGGCGGAAGACAGTGTGGGTAGGTAGCGAACCTTCAACGGTCATTATTGCTTTGTATGGACCACTTCCACCATCTTCAACAACTGTTTCGCTCGCCTTATGTGATGCGGGTTGCTGTGCAAAAGTATTTTCGGTTATGCCCTGCAAAAGAAGGGCGAAAAATGCGACAACTAAAATTTTCTTACGCATATCGGTTCTGTTCATTTATGGTGACGTACATATTTGGTCTTTTCGATTAAGTGAAGGATTAGTCTTCTTTAAATCATCCAAGATAAATATATAATAGATAACCATTAATGTAAACTGCTTGAACATTATTGCTATTGTTTTGACGAAATGTATTGAAAATGCGCCTCTGGGATATACTTTGATGTACAAGTTCGCCATTTACAGCAGACAAGGCTAGAAACCATAATGCTGAATCAAAGCAATGTAATTGTAGGTGGCTTCTATTAAAAAATTAAAAGGAATATGGTGATTTTATGTTTAGTTAACCCGTAGCAATAATCAATTGCTTAATAGCCCCTAGATGATAAGCCGCGTGAGGAACCAACGCTAAAACACCCTGATTAAATTGTTCATTTGACCAATCTTTTCTTTCCGCAATTGCAGCTTTAAGGTCTTGGTACGCTTTAAGCAAATCTTGTTGAAGCTTCTTCCATTCTTCTTCACTTACCTCTTTGACTTTCCAACTTTCAGCCCAATCTGGCGTTGGCATCTTACCCTCAAAAAACTCTAGTGCTACGCGAATGCTCCACCTCAAGTGCTCTGTGTGTGCCGCTATGGTAGAGCCACCCTCAACTGTAGGGGTTGAGGCTTGTTTTGCATTTATTTGTTCGATGGTTTTACTAAATCCGTAACCTGGCTTTTGATCTATTATCCAAGTCTCTTTGCCTTTAGATCCAACATAAAGTTCTTCAAGCAAATTAAGTAATGATGAGATAATTGCTTCCATGCAATAAAAACCATCATCTTTTTAAAAAGTTTTGTCTAAGCAGAAACTTAACTTGCGTATACATCCATCAGGCTTTTCCAAAGTACCCAACTACCTGCAAAATTCATCAGTAAGTGTAATAAACCGAAAACAGCAAGGGCCAGGAAATAGGGCCTGCGGAAATCGCCACTTCGTTTATCATCCCAAATTAAAATCAACGATGTTATTTCTACACCCGCAAAACTTACATTAAGTGTTTTGGTGAAAGTATCTAGAAACGGGATAAAAAATAATAAACGGGTAATGGCAGGGGGAAGTAAGGTAAGAACTGTACACACCATATAACGAGCATGCAAGTGAATCCGTTTACCATGGTATAAGCTTAATCCAAAAAATAACAGAAACTGGATTAACGAATAAAAGTCAATAAATGAAAGCCGATAAACTTCTCCTGGTGGATAAAAATCTTGGCGTTGAATCATGAGCTGAATCATTTTTAATCCTCCAACAACCAAAAGTGGAATTAAAATTACCGAAGCAATCCATCCTAGTTTTCGATGTAATTTTAACTTTCCGTACTTATACAAAAGAGGTTGAACGATTAGTAGCAAAATCCACAATCCAGCGGTTGCACCATGAACATGATGATAGACTGTTGATGCACCCAACCTCGCAAAATACGTTGTCGAGAACCCCACCCAAGTAATGAGCATCGCCAATGCAAAAAACCAAGAAGCATGGGGGTATAAAATGAATTTTTCTTTGAGAGGCGTCATATCTATTTTTTGAATCTAATATAATGATAATCAGCCATTAAACCAATTACAAAAACCTTAGCTTCTCTTCTTCTAAATCTAAATTTAGCAAGTGTTTGCGAATGATATCTTCATCAAGCGTGGCCTCTTCATTATTTCTATTGTGTAGCCATTCTCTTTGTTTGCCCAAAATCTCGATGTAAATAATCTTACAGGCTTCTGCCATCATTATATCATCGGCCAATCGCCCTGCATCTTCCCATTTTCTGGCCATTTGCTGTAACACTGGGTCAATTTCTAATTGTTCGTTGTAATTGGTTCTCAAGTGAAACAAAGCATGGTCGGCTAATTCTTTTCTAATGTGATGATAAATCTCATCCTCTGGCAAGTCTGATTCTACATGAGGTGTTAACACTTTATTGATTACATAAGGCAAAGTTAATCCCTGCAACAACAGGGTTACTAGAATTACAATAAAGGTGATGAATAAGATTAAGTTACGTTGCGGAAATGCTGAACCGTCTGCTAACTGTACGGGAATTGATAAGGCCGCAGCTAAGGATACCACACCTCTCATACCCGTCCAACCTAAAACTAAAGGCACCCTAAACCCTGGACTGCGTCTGTCTGCAACGGTTATAAAATTTCGCATGATTAAAGTAACAATCACCGCCCCATAGGCAGATAGAATTCTACCTATAATGAGCACTAATGTTATCAATAGACCATATCCAATAGCTGAAGAAAGACTTACTCCTTCTGTTTTTAAACCTTCTGTAATTTCTGGTAATGCTAAGCCAATTAATATAAAAACCAGTCCATTTAACACAAAACAGAAGCTTTCCCAAACATTTACGCCACGCAATCGCGATGTGCTACTTAAAAACAAGTGCCTTTTATTAGCCAAAAGCAACCCTCCACTTACAACCGCCAAGACGCCAGAACTATGGACTTCTTCTGCGGCGATGTACATTAAGTAAGGTGTTACGATAGATAAAACGATGTCTGTATTGGCATCCGTTGGTAAATACTTATGAGCTTTCATGAAAATAAAACCAACCAATAATCCTATTCCTACGCCACCCAATAACATCCAACTAAAACTTAATGCGGCTTCATACCAAACAAATTGTCCCGTGGCTACGGCTATCATCGCAAAGCGGAAGATAATTAATGAAGAGGCATCATTTAGCAAACTTTCCCCTTCTAAAATAGACGACATTCGTTTAGGTACTTTTACAAATTTTAAAATCGCTCCTGCGCTAACCGCATCTGGCGGAGATACGATGCCGCCCAACAAAAATCCGAGTGCCAAGGAAATACCTGGAATAAAATGATTAGCTACAAACGCAACAGACATCGCCGTTAGGAATACCACTACAAAAGCAAAACTTAAAATAATTCGGCGCCAATGCCATAACTCTTTCCATGAGATAGACCAAGCTGCCTCATACAATAAAGGAGGCAGAAAAATGATGAAAATAAGTTCTGGGTCAATGTGTATAACAGGAATACCTGGAATAAAACAAATCGCTAATCCTGCTAAAACCAAAAGCACGGGATAGGCTACCTTGATTTTATTGGCTAACATGATTAATAAGACGATGGCTATTACAAGACTTAAGTAGAAAGTGAAATTTTCAATCATTGGTGGCAAACGTTAATGAGTAAAAGGTACAGGTTTTTATAGAATTATGCTAATCGGCTTACAATGATTAGCTTTGCACCGTGGAACTGGAGTTTTATTATAAAATAATTTCTAAGTGGTTTAATGGAGCTATGCTGATGATGGCTCAATATTTTCTATTTACAGGAATTGTTTTTCTGACCTTGTATGTTTGGAAAAAGAAAAAGTTTTGGTATACAAAAATTCAACAGCGCTATCCACAAAATAAGTATGTTTTTCTGGAAATACGCTACTCCATTTATACTTTTTTAATTCTAAGTGCTTTTATTGCTTTTGTAATTTGGGC
>SEDG01000358.1 GCA_004295885.1 Pedobacter sp.
TTTAACAGCTTGTTTAAGAGCCCTTGTTTCAACCTCATACAATTCGGCCAAGTCAAAATCTAACATTGTCTTTTGATCTCGAATGTTGTAAATCTTATTTAAGATGATTTGCTCATCTACATGATTAATAATCCCTCTTTCCATGGTGTAGGGTTTTGTTTTTTAATTAACCTAATAGAAATATAATGCCATAGCAAAATGTTGCCGCTGAAGATAATGAGTGTTGTTTTGTTGTTTTAAACCGAGAAAATAAAGATGCTTTTTGTTGAATTTATTACGCATTAAAACAGCAAAGTATTTTTTGTTATTATATTAGCATATGAAAAAACTATCATCCCTAGCTTTATTCTTCTTCATTTGCCTAGCAGCCAAAAGCCAAACTAAAATAGACATTAGAGATGTTGCTAACACAGTGGCGATACCGTAACCATATGCGATTCTGTTTACACCGCCAAGGCGTTAAATGGCCCAACCCCAGTTAACCGATTAACCAATTACAACAGTTAACCAATTACAACAGTTAACCAGTTTTGAGCTTGCGAAATCCCGTCGTTAGCTATCGGGATCTCGGGAAATCGCCTCAACAACTAACCACCTCAACAACTCTCGTTACTGGTAAATTGGTTTTGTATAATGATAAACCACAGCTAGTATTGACGGAGGTTAAACAGATAGTGTTAAGTAATTAAGGCACATTGAAACAATGCGGCAATTAAGGTTTTCTCATTCATTCGCTGTCTAGTCGCGGTCTTGCCCAGGGCTATATCAACAAGGTACCAGATAGGGACTTAGTAGGCACCTGCTAGGGTACTGCTTCGATAAAAGGCCTAGAAAACCCCTCTGATAATGCTAAAATAGCCGATTACGGTATGTTTTTGCCTAGCGGAACGCTCGAATCGAGGTTTTACGGCGGAACAGGGTGACTTAGAAGCTCAGAAAATCTATTAGAAGCAAAACTGAAAAATATCAAATTTTGCCTTTCAAACCATCACTTTCCTGAGCTTGTCGCTGAGATACATAACCATTCTAAAAAAAAATAAGTCAAAGAACTTTAACGTTGAAGCGAATGTAGCAGGAATAAACATAGTTGGCGGCTTATCAAAACGGGGTGATCGATTTTGGACGGGTTTGACCTGATTTGAACGGTTTGAAAAGACCTTTGTTCGAGACTTCTCCCAGTCTTGTTCGAGAAACATTGCTCTAAAGGCCGATTCTCCGAACGAATCTGGGAGGAATGTGGGAGAAAACATTGCCGATTTAGATTAAAATTTGCTTATCGGCTGTGTCTCACCAGCCGAAACCATTAGTTACAATGAGAGCTTCGGAGGTGTCTCATCTATCAGGGTGGCAATAGTGAGGAAGCTTAGTTTTCCCAAATAACAATTAGCCTCAATTCTCCCCGTCCCGCCAACAGCTAGGTATTAACCGTTCTTTATCCTTTGCACTATACTTGCATACCTCTTGCTTACCTATTCTTATGTCTCTTAGTTGTGCTTTAGTTTCTAAGAAATAGAGTCGTAAGCAAGTACCATAGGATAGGACTAGGATAGACGTGCAATAGGAGATAGCGGAAGGTTGGATATAACTTGGATATAACTTGGACTTGAGTTGGATTTGACTTGGATTTGATAGATTGAAATTAAGGGAAATGTAATGCTTTGGACAAGCTGGATTGCAGGAGTTGCAATGGTTGAACTAAGATAGGGAAATTTTAGGAAATGGGGAATTTAAGCTTTGTTGGTAATAATATAGAGAAAGATCTTAAATGTTAAAAAATGCCATTATAAATTCAATTTTCTATGTTCCATTCTATGACAATTTGAACAAACCAAAATTAAGTCTTCAAGCTTAGTAATTGTATCTACTGCTAAAGTATAAAGGGGTGATTTATGGTGACATTCAATAAAACCTTTACCAACTTCACCGTATGTTTTTTCAAAATCAAAGCCACACAACTCACAGGCTAGATTACTATGTTTTTTTAGATGATAGGCTTTCTTTTTATGAACTAGTGAATGATTACGTTCACGGTATTTGTGAAGTTTATACAATATTTGACCTTCTTTTGCAGAAACTTTATCAACATCATTCTCTTCGCTTAGTGTATTTAGTTCCTTACTTAAGTTAGGGTCATTTATGATAGATTTAATATTGCCAGCTATTTTCGAAAGCGATGGAATGTCATTTTTAAATTCATCGAAAACTTCTTTATCAAGTTTGCTAAATGAAGCCATACCCTGTCCACTATAAGTTTGATCTATAGCTAAGAAATTACTAAGCTTCATACTTGTACCATTTGCATTTCTAAACCTAGCAGCATCCGGTTTATCAATAAAGGAAGGTAATTTGTTTAACGTTTCTGATAAAGCAATAATTTTTGGATTTCTTGAATGTATTTTGCCGGGCTCCAAGGTGAAATATAAATCAAGTGCTAATATAATCTCGTCTCTATTCCATTTTGGGTTTCTCATTACTCTTAATTAAAAATATATGCTTTAACGACAATATGTTTTTAATATAGATAATTAATTAACTATAAAGAAATAATATGAATATACTTTTAAATGGCATTAAATGAGGTAGAGATTTAATTCTCTATTAGTTTGTTTCCAAATCATCAACTCCATAGTTAGAAAATATTTCATCAAATAATTTGAACCCATTCTTTCAACAAATTATAATGTTATCAATAAAATAATGCAATACTTTCTTCCTAGTTTAACTATAGCTCAAGTATAGCTCATGCATATGTGAAGTATGGATGAAGTATAGTTAATGTATAGTTGCCAAAATATAAATTGAGACTTTTATTAACTATTGGTTAAAGGAGGGGATTAGCTCATTTGATTAACAGATATCTCAATCGCGAAATGCTCCATTTCGATATGACGATAATTGAAATAATAAAATGCATTGGTTAATAGGGAAGAGCTATCTCAATCGCGAAATGCTTAAACAAGTAATTAGGCTCCTTAAAAATTCCTATCTTGCCATATGTTGCAATTATTTAAAATCTTCCTTATCCCATCACTAATTTGCTTTTCCATAATCGCTGGCGCCCAGCAAAGCTATCGGAACATTGAAGATTTGTTAGAAATTGACCCCACTTCAGTTTATCCTAAAGATAACGTGACCAAGACTTTGAAACAGATCATAATACTCAAAAATGGCGATACCCTTAACATTACTCGGTATGATGCACAGGGGCGTAAAATTTATGATAAGAGCTTCAGTGATAATAAGCC
>SEDG01000359.1 GCA_004295885.1 Pedobacter sp.
CGCTCAATTCCTGGCCGTATTATCGGTGTAACTATCGATAGCAATAACAACTATGCTTTACGTATGGCTTTGCAAACTCGCGAGCAACACATCCGTAGAGACAAGGCAACTTCAAATATCTGTACAGCCCAAGCCTTATTGGCAATTATGGCTGGTTTTTATGCAGTTTACCATGGCCCAAAAGGATTAAAATTAATTGCAGAACGTACACACGGATTAGCAGTTACTTTAGCAGAATCTTTAAAGGAAGCTGGTTATAACGTTTTAAGCAAATCTTATTTCGATACTATTCAATTAGACTTAGGTGATTTAACAGGCTCTATTCACAAAGAATGTTTAGACAATAACATCAACCTTAATTATAACGGAAACTTAGTAAGCATCGCCTTAGATGAAACTGTTTCTTATGAAGATGTTAAATTGTTAATCCGCATTTTCTCGAAGGTTAAAGGCATCTCTTCAGATAATTTAACTATAGCTGATAATGTAGAAACTACAATTCCTACAAGCTTACAACGTACTTCTGCTTATTTAACACATCCGATTTTCAATGCTCACCATTCAGAGCATGAAATGTTGCGTTACATCAAATCACTAGAAACTAAAGACCTTTCACTTTGTCATTCTATGATTGCTTTGGGTTCATGTACAATGAAATTAAATGCAACTAGCGAAATGATTCCTGTTACTTGGCCAGAGTTTGGCAAAGTGCATCCATTTGCTCCAGCCGACCAAGTTTTAGGTTATTATACCGTATTTGATGAATTAGATAAATGGTTAAGTGAGATAACTGGTTTTGCAGCAATGAGTTTGCAACCAAATGCTGGTGCTCAAGGTGAATATGCTGGTTTAATGGTTATTAGGGCTTATCACCAAGATAGAGGCGACCATCACCGTAACATAGCATTAATTCCTGCATCGGCTCACGGTACAAATCCTGCTTCGGCAGCAATGGCTGGAATGAAGATTATTGTAGTTAAATCTTTAGAAAATGGAAACATTGATGTTGAAGATTTAAAGGCAAAAGCTGCAGAACACGCAGAAAACCTTTCTTGTTTGATGGTAACTTATCCATCAACTCACGGTGTATTCGAAGAAAGCATCATCGATATTTGTGAAACTATTCACCAATACGGCGGACAGGTTTACATGGATGGCGCTAATATGAATGCACAAGTTGGTTTAACAAGTCCTGCTAATATTGGCGCAGACGTTTGTCACTTAAACTTGCATAAAACATTTTGTATTCCACATGGTGGAGGTGGCCCTGGAATGGGTCCAATCGGCGTAGCTGCTCACTTAGTAAAATATTTACCTGGTCACGCGGTTGTTGATATTAACAATGAAAAATCTATCCCTGCTGTTTCTTCAGCTCCTTGGGGTTCGGCTTCAATTTTAATTATCTCTCACGCTTATATTGCAATGATGGGTGGCGAAGGTCTAACGGATGCAACTAAATATGCAATCCTAAACGCTAACTATATGAAAGCACGTTTAGAAGCACATTATCCAGTTTTATATTCAGGTGCTCAAGGTCGTTGCGCACACGAAATGATTTTAGATTGTAGAGGTTTCAAAAACTTTGGAATCGAAGTAGTTGATATTGCAAAACGTTTAATGGATTATGGTTTCCACGCACCAACAGTTTCTTTTCCAGTTGCTGGAACGTTAATGGTAGAGCCAACAGAAAGTGAGCCTAAACACGAATTAGACCGTTTCTGCGATGCACTAGTTGCGATTAGAAATGAAATTTCCTCAGTAGAAAGTGGAAGCTTGGATAAAGTAGATAATCCGCTTAAAAATGCTCCACATACTTCTGAAGTAGTAACTGCAAATGAGTGGGAACATAGCTATAGCCGCCAAACTGCAGCTTTCCCATTGCCTTATGTAGCTGCCTATAAATTCTGGCCATCAGTTGGTCGAGTAAATGACAGCCATGGCGATAGGTCGTTAATCTGTGCTTGTCCTCCTTTAGAAAGTTACATGGAAGAAGAAGCCATGGCATAGGGTTTATAATTTGTCTCCAGAGCGCAGCGAAGGATCTGATTAACAAGACTTCCTTTGTTGGTGGCTCACCCACCAATTAAAGATACAAATAGCTCGGACAAACGTTCGGGCTATTTTTTTGTTCTTTGTGATTCTGAGAATAGTGAAGAATCTCTAAAGCCGAATGTTTTAAATAACATCTTCTTTTGAAAAGCAATTTCAGTGTTTCATTTTAACGATAGTCCTGCTGTTCGCTTTACTCCTCCGATGAAGAATTGGGATTCGTGTTCGCTGCCATCAAGTTTAGAAGAGAAAAGCTTGTGCAAGGAACTAAAAAATGTAATCATTCTAATAGTACTTTAAGAAATAAGTTAGAAATACTAGCTTTTGAATTATCTTCGGAAGCTTCTTACAAACCATATATGCAAAACACTTACAAACTCCTTTTCCTGCTTTTATTATTCCTTTTTACCAATACTTTTTGTTTTTCTCAAACTCAAAATCACAACAACACCAAAGTTGATAGTTTAACATTTGTTGAAACAAGAAAAGCTTTAAATTACCTACCAACGACAAAATTTGAAAAGCGAATTTATAAACAAGGTGACAAACAGTTACCCTATCGTTGGTTATTACCAAAAAATTATACCAGTACAAAGAAATATCCGTTGGTTATTACTTTTCATAACTCTACAAGAATTGGAAACGACAACGAAAATCAACTAGAGCCTTTATCACGAATTTGGCTTAGAGAAGAAATTTATGAAAAATATAATTGTTTTGTTTTAGCACCACAGTTTAATAAACGTTCCTCAAACTATTCAGAAAATGAAAATGGCTTGTTAATTTCAAAACCATCTGATGATGTTAGTATGGTTTTGGAACTCATCAAAACCTTAGAAAAAGAATATCCCGACATTGATAAAAGCAGGATTTATTTGGTTGGCTATTCAATGGGTGCATCAACTGCTCAAAACATTTTAAATATGGTACCAAAAAGAATTGCTGGGTTGGTATCCTTCGCAGCAGTTCCGGATTATTCAAATTTAAAAGGAATCAAAAATAAAAATATATGGCTTATTCACGGACAAAAAGACATCGAAAACCCGTACAAAGGAAGTGTTGAATTATTCAAAAGACTTAAAAAACCCAAAAGAACAATATTTACAACATTTTCAGAACTGGACCATAACAATATAAATATTCCATTTCTATTAAGTGATGAGATTCCTAAATGGTTATTTCAGCACAGAA
>SEDG01000360.1 GCA_004295885.1 Pedobacter sp.
CTTTAAACTACAAACAAATTAGTAGTGAATAAGGTTTTGCTTAATCAAGATGGTTAGATTTTAAGCTTCTCCGCTAATTTAAAAATATCATAAGCTACTTTTTGAATAGAATCAAACTGTTCAGCAATAATCATATTCTCATCTTCAACACTAATTTCAGTACTGTTTTTTCTGCGGATTAAAGGAACATTGCTCATGTTTTCTTGATGGACTGCTAAATTATCTGCTGACAGGTTTAACAAATACAAAGTATTTTCAGATACAGGTTTTAACTCTTCAAAATTGCTATGAACAAATTGATGTTCCTTTTTATACAATGATAATGTAGCGATATAAGATGAAAGCAAATGATTTAACACTGTGAACTGATGTAATTCTTTAATGTGCAGTTGTTTACTCTTAGGCTCAGAAAACATTCTTTGAAATAAAGAAGCAAGATTTGAGGTACTCACATATACAGCCTTTCGAGCTAATTTATAATTTGTTAAATTCTGAGTTTGTTCAAAATAAAGCAAAGTTACTTCTTTAAAATAACTGGAATTAGCTTTAATGATATCAATCATTGCTTGTTTTAGTTTTTCGTGTTCCCAATTTGGAAATAAGGAATAGCTGGCTAATAATGCAATTCCTGAGCCTATCAAGGTGTCATAAATCCGCTCTCGAGCAATTGACATACTGCCCATCCCTAAAAAATCAAATAGCACCAAAATGTAAGGGGTCATAAACAACACGCTAATAACATAATTTTTACGCTGAAAACTGTAGCTGCCAATCATACAAATTAATAGAATCACGAATAGCGTATGTTTATCATGGATGTACATTAAAATTCCCATTCCAATGAAAGCGCCAACGATCGTTCCTATTAAACGTTGTATATTCCTTTCTTTTGTTAAACTAAATCCTGGTTTAGAAATAACCAAAATGGTTAATAGTATCCAATAACTGTGGGCAAAATCTAAACTTTTGGCAACCACAAAACCAATTAGCATTACAATTGCTACACGAAGTGAGTGCCTAAAAGTAGAAGAGCTAAATGTTAAATTGTCTTGCAGCAACTTAACATCCGTACTTTGTCTGGTTACAAACTTATCTACATCAATATCTCTGCTCTTTAAATTTTTCTTCTCTTTTTTATTAAAGTAACTATTGATTGTTTTAACTCTCGAAACTATATTCTCAATATTTACTTCTATATTCTTTAAAGCGATTAAGCCGAGTGTAGTGTATTTTTCTTCGCTGTTAACTTCGAGCTTGGTAATTTCTTTCTTCAACTTTGCTACATCATCTACTAAGCCATAAGCTAATGTTGGTGTTCCGCCACTTTTTAATGCAAATGAAATTTCATCAAGCGACGCTGCAATTTTATTGATTACATCTTCATACTGTGGTAAGATACCGATGGAATCAAATTGTTCATGTAGCTGTTTGTAATTGTAATAGGTAGACATTACTTGTTCAAATAAATCGACCATGTCTACGAATACTAACAACAAAAATCTCCCTTCTGGTGTAGATTCCCTTACAATTTCCCTCGTTCTAAATAAAACCTCCCTAACTTCATTTTGCTTCTCATGAACGTGAACCTGTAATTGTAATAGTTCTGCGTAATTCTTTTCGTAATCTGCGTTTGCATGATAAAACTTTGCTTTAGCTCTCAAAAACTCACTTACCTGCAAAATAGAGTCACTTAGTATTTGTTGTACTAATCTATACGGGCGAAGCCTATAAACGAAATAACTGAGTAGCGTATACCAAACACTCCCAGCAAAAATGAGTAAGGCATAAAATAAAACTTCTCTCCATGGCCTAATGTCATCTATACTTAAAACCATAATGAGCAAAACAGAAATACCTATAGATGCGGCTCGGTCTCCATAAATAGAGAGCATTGAAAATATGAAACTGCAAATAACTAATAGCGTTCCTGTTACAATGATGCTTTTATTGGTCAATCCAACAATAATGGAAATGACTGAAATTAATACTGTTGTGATTAACATTGCATTTCGGCGATGCACAATAGGACCAGGAGAATCTACTACACTTATACACAATGCGCCTAACGACAGCGTCATTCCGTATTGCAACATGCCAAATTGTGCCAGGAGCAAAGATGGGCAAAGCACTCCAATTGTAATACGCAAGCCATCTGCAAAATAAGTACTCAGCAAAAAGTCTTGTATATTTCTAATTGGTTGATTGAACATGGCACAAATTTACATTATTTAGGTTTTAAAAAGCTTTGAAAATCATACATAAAAAACAAACATTCTTAAAGAAATAAAAAAAATAAGCAGAATTTCTATTTCTGTTTTTCTCGGTTTTAAGACATAATGTGAATAAGGGATTTTGAACATTTGTTAACAACCGAAAGAGATATGCTGTAAAAACATTTAATCCTGCTTTTAAATTGAGGTTTTGAATAAAGATAACTTGTTGATAAACTAACATTTAAGGTTCATAACTTGTTAAAAAGAAAAATCGATTTTACTTGACAAGTATTGCTCTAGACGCTAATTTAGATGATATCAATAACGAAGTACTTTGACAGTCCGATAGAATAATCCAAAACAAAAATGAAGTCGCAAGGCTAAAATTTTTGGGAGTATTCGAGCTTTAACATCAAATTCGAGCAACATTGTAAAATGTTAATCGGTTTACATTAAGAAGTCGCAAGACGGTACATTAAGAAGTCGCAAGACGGTTAGCATGTAAAAAATTAAGTTATCAAAATGATCACTCGCAAGAGCGGATAATTGAAAGACTTAGCGGTTGTAAAACCAATAATTAGTTTGAAAAGCAATATCGGGCACTATTATTAATTGCTGCATTTTACGGAGTAAAGCAATATAAATAGTAGATTATAAACGAGTTCAGTGATTCGAAAGATGAACAGAACCACGAATTAGGTTAAGTATATTCAATTGATGCCATATTTTTAACTACGGTTAAGGATAAGGTTAAAACGGAGAACCAAATCGAAAGAGGACGGTCTCCGTTTTTCGTTTTATAGCTTTTTTATCTAAATCACTATAATCTTTAAATGGTAAACACTAAATTTAAAGGTATGATGTCAAAGGCTGCACTTCAAGAAAAGAAATCCTCAAAAAAGATATTTGTTTTAGATACTTCAGTTATTCTTTATGACCATGATGCGGTAAATAATTTCCAAGAACACGATGTTGCCGTTCCAATTTTAGTATTGGAAGAATTAGACAATTTTAAGAGCGGTAATGATACCAGGAATTTTGAAGCAAGGAACTTCATTCGATTGATAGATAAGGCATCTAAAAACCATTTGATTAATAAGTGGTTTAATTTGAAGAAAAACAGTCTTGGAAAGTTTAAGGTTGTTCTAGATGAACATCCGAAAAAAGTTAATGCCGAAAAGTTATTTGGTGACGGCAAGTTTGACAATCGTATTTTAAATTCAGCACTTGCGTTAAAGGAAGAAAATCCAAAACGTAAGGTTATACTGGTTTCAAAAGATATTTGTTTGCGCTTAAAGGCTAAGGCATTAGACTTATATGCTGAGGATTATGAAACTGGTAAAATTAAAAATGCCGATGAACTTTATACTGGTAAGACAGAAATTTTAGATTTTTCTATCGAAGTAATTGACGAACTAAAAAATAGTGGAGTTATTGATGCTTCATCTTTAATATTACCCTATACGGATTCAAATCATTTCTATGTTTTAAAAAACAAGAAAAAAAGTGCAATCGCATTTTATGATAAAACTGCCAAGAATTTAAGATACATCTTTCAAGAATCTGCTTTTAATATTTATCCTCGCAATGCGGAACAATCTTTTGCTATTGATGCTTTGCTAAACCCCGATATTAAATTAGTTAGTATACAGGGAAATGCGGGCACTGGTAAAACTTTATTAGCTTTAGCTACGGCTTTAGAACAAAGAAAAGATTTTAGACAAATTTATATTACAAGGCCAATTGTTCCGCTAAGCAATAAAGACATTGGCTTTTTGCCTGGTGATGTTAAAGCTAAGATAGACCCCTATATGGCACCAATATGGGATAATTTAAAGTTTATCAGAGAGCAATTTGCTGGCGATGAAAAAATGCTTTTCAAAATTGATGAATTAATACGAACAGAAAAAATTCAAATTGCTCCACTTGCCTTCATACGTGGAAGAACGATTACTAAAATTTTCTTTATAGTCGATGAGGCACAAAATCTTACCCCACATGAGGTTAAAACCATTATCTCAAGAGCTGGTGAGCATACAAAAATCGTATTTACTGGAGATATTTATCAAATTGATACGCCATATTTAGATTCGGAGAGTAATGGATTATCTTATTTGATAGAAAATGCTAAAAAACATCCGCTATATGCTCACATAACGCTACAAAAAGGGGAGAGGAGTGAACTAGCAAATTTAGCCATAGAATTACTCTAATGGTGTTTTCTCAAAGCAGAAATTGCTATAAATAAAGCAATTACAGCTAAGATCGAACTTAGGATAAACGGTGCCCCTGGAAAATAAATATCATTATTTTTATCAATAAAGTATGCAAATATAAATGCCATTAAAAATGGACCAATTATAGCTCCCAGACTTTGCATACTAGTTACAATACCTTGAATTTCGCCCTGCGCATTATCTGGAACTTGATTTGAGATAATTGTTTGCATTGCCGGGTTTCCAATTCCCGCCAAACAATAAGGAAGAATAAATATCATCATCATCAATCCATTTGGAGCAAATGCGAAGCAAGTAAAACCGATGGCATATAATGATAATCCTAGCATAATTGCGTTCTTACTCCCAATTTTAGGTATCACTATTCTAATTAAACCACCTTGTACAATAGAAACTGCGATGCCCACAACGGTTAGCGAGTAGCCAATCATTTTTGGGTCCCAATTAAATTTCTCTTTTACGTAATATCCCCAGTTAGATTGCACTGAATGACTAGCAATGTAAAGTAAAAGCAAAGCGACAACTAGTCCAATAATGGCTGGATATTTTGACACACTTTGTAAGGAGCCAATTGGATTCGCTCTTTTCCAAGAAAATTCTCTGCGGTTTTCTTTCGATAATGATTCCGGCAAAATGAAATAACCATATAGCCAGTTCAAAAGAGCTAAACCTGCAGAAATCATAAACGGGACCCTTAAACCCATTTCACTAACCAAACCACCAATTAGGGGTCCAATGATAAAACCAACTCCAAAAGCAACACCAACCATCCCAAAATTTTGGGCTTTCTTTTCGGGTGTGCTTATGTCTGCAATATATGCCATAGCTGTCGTGAAACTAGCGCCTGTTATTCCAGCAATAATTCTACCTATAAATAGCCAAGCCAGCGTTGGCGCAAATGACAAGAAAATATAATCAATCCCCAAACCTAAAAGGGCTATCAATAATATAGGTCTGCGACCATATTTATCACTTAACCCACCCACAATTGGCGCAAAAATAAATTGGGCTATCGAATAGGCTACTAATAATAAACCACCGTATTCTGATGCGTCGGCCAAAGATTTTCCTGAAATTGCTTTTATCAAATCAGGTAAAACTGGAATTATTATCCCAAAACCAATACAATCAATTAAAATGGTAATAAAAATAAAGCCTAGCGTTGATTTTTTTGTGGTCATTTTTGAAGGTTTGACGTAAAAATATAATTT
>SEDG01000361.1 GCA_004295885.1 Pedobacter sp.
TACTTACTTTAAGTGCTTGTGTTACTACAAAATACAATCGCCCTGAGGTAAAAAGCGACAATTTATACCGAGACAGTAAAACGACAGATAGTACAACGATTGCAACTTTACCTTGGAGAAATATTTTCGGCGATGCTGCTTTACAAACGTTAATAGAACAAGGCATTAAGGAAAACTTAGATTTAAAACAAGCCATAGAACGCATCAAAATAGCAGAGGCAACTTTATATCAAAACCGCATGGCGATGTTGCCAAGTTTGCAAGGCGATGTTTCGGTAACAGATGCCAAACAGTCTAAAGCTGCTTTAAACTTCCCAGCAGGTGTAAACATCAATTTAGAAACTCAAACTTATAGAGCTCAATTAAGTACCAGTTGGGAAGCTGACATTTGGGGCAAGTTAAGTAGTGCTAAGCGTTCTGCCTATGCGAGTTTATTACAGACAGATGCGGCTAAAAGAGCTGTTCAAACACAGTTGATAGCTAATATTGCTAATGCCTACTATAATTTATTGGCATTGGATAAACAATTGGCCATTACCGAGCAAACTATAAAAAGCAGAACAAAAGGCGTAGAAACCATTAGAGCTTTAAAAGAAGGTGCTGTTGTAAATGGCGCTGCTGTGGTACAAAGTGAAGCCAATTTATATGCTGCAGAAGTGACCTTGCCAGATTTAAAAAGAAGCATTAGAGAAGTAGAAAATGCATTAAGTGTTTTAACTGCTGGTTCTCCTGGAAGTATTACACGTACATCTTTAGATACGCAAACACCTTATAATGATTTAAAAACTGGCGTTTCTGCACAACTATTACAGAACAGACCAGATGTACAGGCGGCAGAATTTGCGTTTAGGGCAGCATTTGAAAATACAAATGTGGCTAAAACTTATTTTTATCCTGCGCTAACTTTAACCGCATCTAGTGGATTATCTTCTTTGCAATTAAAGGATTTCTTCAGCAATGCGGTATTCTATAATTTGGTGGGTGGCTTAACACAACCCATCTTTGCAAAGGGGCAAAATAAAGCTCGTTTAACAACTGCTAAAGCGCAGCAACAAATTGCATTTTATGCTTTTCAACAAACGCTTTTAACCAGCGGACAAGAAGTTTCTAATGCATTATTTGCTTATCAAACAGCAGCTCAAAAAGAAGAAACTAGGGCTAAACAAATTGCTTCATTAACAAAAGCTGTAGACTTTACCCAAGAGTTATTAAGGTATACTTCTACAACTAACTATACAGATGTATTAACATCTGAACAGAGTTTATTAACCGCTCAATTAAATGGTGTTAATGATAAACTACAAAAACTACAAGCAGTGGTTAACTTATACCGTGCTTTAGGTGGTGGTTGGAGATAAGGTGTTTGGCGTTTCGTCATTGCCAGCTTCCCGAAGTAAATTAGGGACACGCGACTGGCAATCGTAATGCGAAAGCAGGTATAAAAGTTTATAAGAGCGTTTAAGTTTTGATTAATTTGAGAGAGGTTCGTAGCAATACGGGCCTTTTTTTTTAGCTGAATTTAGAAATAGAATTCTTATGATTGTTAAGTTGTTATATTTGCCAAATGGATATTTTTCCCGCCCAATATTCTACCTTATCTTCGAATGCATTAGGTATTTTTTTAGCCGAAAAATACAATTTAAAAGGCAATAGTTGTCGTTTGCTCATTCACAATGTAAGCGATACTTATATTTTAGAAAATCCGAAGAATAAATACATTTTCAAAATTTATAGAGATAACCATCGTAAGCTTGAAGAAATTAAAGCTGAGGTCGAGTTGTTAAATCTGATACATGAACAAGGTGGGTCAGTTGCTCATCCTATAAAAGATGTAAATGGAGTCGAAATACAATCTTTTAATGCCGCAGAAGGGACTCGTTACGGTGTTTTGTTTACTTATGCGATAGGGAAAGTTGTTCCTGAGATGAGCAATGAACAATTGGCAACAGTTGGCAGGGAAATGGCGAAATTGCATAACATCACAGCTACAGCAACACTAAAAAATGCTAGAAGCGGATATTCAATTGAAACCATGCTTTTGAGACCTCTCGAAGTTTTTAAACCTGCATTTGTGGAATTGCCAGAAGAATATTCCTTTTTGAAAGAAAATGTACATCAAATAGCAAAAAAGATAGAATCGCTTAACTTGCAGGATTTCAGTTATGGCTATTGTCAGTATGATTTTTTGCCTAAAAACTTTCACTTTGCTGATGATGGAACTTTAACCTTTTTCGACTTTGATTTTGCTGGGCAAGGTCATTTGATTAATGATATCGCTTCATTTTATATCCACTATTTTTTAGAGGTTTATGGCGGAAAAATAACACAACAAGAGGCCGATAAGTCTTTTGCGATATTTGTAGAAAATTACAGAAAATTTAGAGATTTAAGTGACGCCGAGCTAGCAGCAATTCCTTATTTCGGTTTTGCGTTTTGGATATTCTATCTAGGTTTCCAATATGAAAATTATGATGATTGGTCTTGCATTTTTTTTAACGCCAACTATTTAAAACATCGCACTGCGCTAATCAAAAAATGGATAGAATTATACATTAAATAAATAGCACTAACCATTTATTAAAGACTACCTTACACATCGGCGATTTGCCGATTAAATCCATTTTATTGGAAAAAGTCTTTGATGTCCTAATCGATAGTTTTATAGCAGATAAAGTAGGTATAGCCGATGGTTTTTTAAACGGAAACTTAGCTCGACATTTAAAAGAGAATTTAGCCAAACTTTATGCTGATAAACTCATGCTTTCAGCAGGAACAGGAAATGAGAAAATTATCAATCACGATAAATTAGTAAGAAGCGACGTGATTTATTGGCTAGATAGAAGCCACAACAATCAATATGAAAACGATTTTTTTGATTTGATGGATGCTTTTGTCTTGCACCTTAATTCTACCTGTTATACAGGAATTACAGGTTACGAGTTCCACTACACACTTTATGAAAAAGGAAGTTTCTATAAAAAACACATCGACCAGTTTCAACAAAATGGAAGTAGAGCCTATTCTATGATAATGTATTTGAACGCAGATTGGAAACAAAATGATGGTGGCGAATTGCGAATCCATCATTTAGATAGTGAGCAAAAGATATCGCCATTAAATGGTAAATCTGTGTTTTTTAAAAGTAGCGAACTCGCTCACGAAGTTTTGGTAACCAATGAGCCGAGAATGAGTATTACGGGTTGGCTAAAAACGAATTGATTTG
>SEDG01000362.1 GCA_004295885.1 Pedobacter sp.
ACTTTACCTCAAATTTTTGAGGCAGATGGTTGGGCAAATATTTTAAGGGTTGATAAAATTGCAAAAGAATTCGGCAAAACTTTCATCATCAAATCTACTGGCGATGAATACCAAAGAATTGACGCTGTGAAAGCAACGGGTGCAACATTAATCATCCCTGTTAATTTCCCAAAAGCGTTTGATGTTGAAGACCCTACTGAAGCTAGAAACTTAAGTTTAGCTCAATTAAAAGGTTGGGAATTAGCGCCAACAAACCCTAGTGTTTTAGAAAAAGCTGGTGTTAAATTCGCTTTAACAACTTCTGGATTAGATGCGCCAAGTGCATTCTGGGCAAGTGTTCAACAAGCTATTGCTGCTGGTTTAACAGAAAAACAAGCCTTAATGTCTGTTACTGAAATTCCTGCAGCAATGTTGGGTATTAGCGATAAAGTTGGTTCAATTGAAAAAGGTAAATTGGCTAACTTCTTAATTACATCAGACAATTTATTTAAAACTGGAAACATCATTTACGAAAACTGGGTACAGGGTAAACGCTTTGTAGTTAGCAAAATGGATGTTACTGATTTACGTGGAACTTATAATTTAAATATCGATGGAATTGGTTCAACAGTGTTAAGAATTACTGGTACAACTGGTGGTTCTATGGCATCAATTGAGCGTTTAGGTGCAGATAGTGTAAAAACCAATGCAACTTTTACGCGTAGTGGAGATTGGGTTACCATCACATTTAATTTAAAGAAAAATCCAGTAGGTGATGTTCGTTTAAGTGGTTTTTTAACTAGCGCAAGTCCCGTTGCTTTTAGTGGCGATGTAATCGTAAATTCAGTTGCTGCTGGGCATTGGAGTGGAACTTTTAAAGAAGCTGCTAAAGAAATGCCGAAACGTGATGAGCCTGTTAAAGCACCAGCAACAGTTGGTTCTTTGATTTTCCCTTTTATTGCTTTCGGAACAGATAAATTACCTGCGCAGGAATCAGTTTTACTGAAAAACGCAACGGTTTGGACAAATGAAAAAGAAGGTATTTTGCAAAATGCTGATGTACTTTTAGAAGGCGGAAAAATTAAAGCGGTTGGTAAAAATTTATCAGCTGGTGCTGCTAAAGTAATCGATGCAACTGGCAAACACATTACCGCTGGTATAATTGACGAACACTCACATATTGCTGGAAGTGGTGGTATCAACGAAGGTGCACAATCAGTATCTTCAGAAGTTAGAATTGGAGATATTTTAACCTCAGAGGATGTAAATATCTATCGCCAGTTGGCTGGTGGTGTTACAACTTCTCAAATCTTACACGGTTCTGCAAACCCTATTGGTGGCCAATCTCAATTAATCAAATTACGTTGGGGTAAATTGCCAGAGGAATTAAAATTTGCTGGCGCAGATGGTTTCATCAAATTTGCATTGGGAGAAAATGTTAAACAAAGCTCTTCTCAAAACAACCAACGTTTCCCTGCTACTCGTATGGGTGTAGAGCAAACATTTGTAGATGCCTTTAGTCGTGCGAAAGATTACGAAAAAGCTTTAGCAGTTAAAGGAAATAACGTTCGTAGAGATTTAGAGTTAGATGCATTGGTTGAAATTTTAAACAACAAACGTTTCATCACTTGTCACTCTTATGTACAAAGTGAAATCAATATGTTAATTCACGTTGCAGATAGCTTAGGCTTCAAAATCAATACTTTCACTCACATTTTGGAGGGTTATAAAGTGGCTGATAAAATGAAAGCTCATGGCATTGCAGGTTCAACATTCTCAGATTGGTGGGCTTATAAAATGGAAGTTCAAGAAGCTATCCCGTATAACGGAAAAATCATGCACAACGTAGGTATCACCACTGCATTTAACTCTGATGATGCTGAAATGGCTCGTCACTTAAATCAAGAAGCTGGTAAATCTGTATTGTATGGTGGTGTTCCTGAAGAAGAAGCTTTGAAATTGGTTACTTTAAATCCTGCTAAAATGTTGCACATCGATAACAAAGTTGGAAGCTTAAAGGTAGGTAAAGATGCAGATGTGGTTATTTGGTCTGCTAATCCACTTTCTATTTACGCAAGAGCCGAAAAAACTTTTGTAGATGGCATTGCCTATTGGGATATGGACCGTGATGCACAAGTTCAAGTTGCTCAAAAAGCAGAAAAAGCTCGTATCGTTCAAAAATTATTAGAAAGTAAAAACGCAGGTGCTCGTACACAACGTCCGATGGGCGAAAGAACGCCTCGACTTTACCACTGTGAATCTCAAGAAGATTATTGGGCAGAATTAAATCAAATGGAAGGAGAACACAATCATGAATAAGTATTTAAGTACAGCCATTGCTTTATTTGCATCGGTAAGTTTAACTTACGGACAAGCAAATATTTCTCCTGCCAAGCCGCAATCTCAAAAAGTAATTGTGATGGGTGCAATCATCCATACTGGAGATGGAAAGGTTATCGATAATGGATATATAACTTTTGACAAAGGTAAAATTACTGGTATTGGCGATGCTACGGTGGTTAAACTTGCGCTAACTGATGCTAAAGTAATTACTGCAACAGGAAAGCACATTTACCCAGGTTTCATCTCACCAATTACCAATTTAGGTTTATTAGAAATAGAATCTGTTAAGGCTACAAAAGATGATTCGGAGCTTGGAGAGAACAATGCTCATATTCGTGCTTTGATTGCCTACAACACAGACTCGAAAGTACCTGCAACATTACGTAGCAATGGAATTTTAATGGCTCAAATCACGCCGTCTGGCGGTACAATTTCTGGCAGCTCATCTGTAGTTCAGTTAGATGCTTGGAATTGGGAGGATGCGGCTATTAAAAAGGATGATGCCATGCACATGACTTGGCCTGTTGCTCCAAGAGGCAGAGGCTTTGGTGGCGGTGGCGGTAGATTTGGTGCAGCAGCTAGCCCAGTAGTTGACCCGAACGAACGTATCAATGCTGTAATTGCAGAATTAAATAAATTCTTTACGGAAGCTAAATCATATACCGAAACGACTCCAACAATTACCAATACTCGTTTGGCAGCTATGAAAGGTTTGTTTAATGGCACACAAAAACTGTTTATTACAGCAGATGGCCAAAAAGAGATTGTTAGTGCGGTAAATTTTGCAAAGAAATTCGGTATCACGCCAGTAATTGTTGGTGGAGATGATGCTTATTTGTTAACCGATTTCTTAAAAACTAACAATGTAACGGTAATTGTAAAACAACCT
>SEDG01000363.1 GCA_004295885.1 Pedobacter sp.
ACAAGTTTATTGGCCAAAAATTACGGCTGGGAAGCTTTATATGAAGCTGTAGATAACAATCCGTATTTGGAGGATTTTTATAGCGATATGAAACGTTGGAGCTTCAATTTACAGATTTACTTTTTGAATAGCCGTTTTCAACAAATTGTTGAAATAGATAGTCATAAACGTAATGTAATTCAAGACCGTACGATTTATGAAGATGCTTATATTTTTGCAGAGAACCTGCATGAAATGGGCTTAATGACTACAAGAGACCACGAAAACTATAAAGCGATTTTTGAGAATATTACCTCTTTTATTAAACCGCCAGATTTATTGGTTTATCTGAAAGCTTCTGTACCAACCTTGGTTAACAATATCCAGCGTCGTGGTCGTGAATATGAAGCAAGTATCCGTATTGATTATTTGTCTAAACTTAACGAGAAATATGAAGCTTGGATTAAGGGTTATAACTTGGGTAAACTGCTGATTTTAGATAAAGACAAGTTAGACTTTACTAATAATCCTGAAGATTTAGGTTCTATCATTCAATCTATTGAAGCAGAGATTAACGGATTGTTTTAAGTTTATAAATCCTGATGGATGCATTTGTTAAATTTTTAATGCTTGTCATGGATTTTATTCGAATTGATATCTTTATCGCATTCGGAATTTATTCACTTTTGTTTTTAATCAGTTCATTTATTTTCACAGATAAAGACAGGCTATATAGATTAGATGAGCTATCAGCAAGGTTTATCAGTTTCATTGGATTGGTCTATTTCAGTTGCTTTCTAACAGCAATCACATTTCCTTTATTTAGAGGAGGCGAAGAGAGGATTAATCTTTTGAGTAGAATGTTTGGACCGTATTGGTTTGCTTTTTTTCTGCCATCACTTACTTACCTTTTAATCACTCAGTTAATTAGATTTAAATGGATAAGAAAATCAAGAACAACTAGGCTATTTTTTGTGCCATTTATGTTGATTACATTTGAACAATTTGTCATTTTAATAACTTCCTTAGATAGAGATTATATGCCTAGTAGCTGGTCAATGGCAACAGATATTAATCTTTCAACATTTGAAATGGTATTCAGCTTGTTGATTAAGATTTTGTTTTATTCAATCTACATTGGCTTGTTTTATTTAATAACCGAAAAGTTAAAAAAGTTTAGCTTTGCAAAACCAAATAAAGAAACAAACTAAGTATGAAAACACTAGGTATCATTCCAGCTCGTTACGCTTCTACCCGCTTTCCAGCAAAACCTTTGGTTGATATTGCTGGCAAAACCATGATACAACGTGTTTACGAACAAGCAAAAAAATGCGATTTAGATAGAGTTGTTGTGGCAACTGACGATGAGCGTATTTCTTCTGTTGTTGAGGCTTTTGGTGGCGAAGTAATTATGACGGACACCAAACACCAAAGCGGAACAGACCGTTGTGCAGAGGTTGCCCTGAAACTGACAGGTTATGATGTAGTGATAAATATACAGGGTGATGAACCTTTTATAGACCCCGCTCAAATTGCATTAGTTCGCTCTTGTTTTACAGATGATAAAATTCAACTTGCAACGCTAATTAAAGAAATTCATAGTGATGATGAGCTTTTTAACACAAACATCCCCAAAGTTGTAATTAATGCTAACCAACAAGCCATATATTTCAGTCGTCATCCAATTCCTTATATCCGCAATGCGGAAAAGAAAGAAGATTGGGTAACTGCTCATCAATTCTACAAACATATTGGCATTTATGGTTACACTACCAAAACGCTTTTAGAAATAACCAAATTAGTTCCGTCATCATTAGAATTGGCAGAAAGTTTAGAACAATTGCGTTGGTTAGAAAATGGTTATCAAATACAAACAAAAGTTACTGGCATAGAAACTATAGCAATTGATACACCAGAAGATTTACAAAAAATAATTTTTTAGGATATTGCATTAGTCTAACAGAGCGATTTACATCGTTAGAGTAATCAAAAACTTTAACGACTTACCCTTCGACTACGCTCAGGGTGACATCTTTCCTCAAACTGAGTTTTCAAATAATTTACTTGAATTTAAATAGTTTCTTATATTCGATTGTAAATTTAGTCCGTTATGAAATTCGCTCATTCCCTAATCTTATTTTTTGCTTTTGCGATAGTTGCCTGTAATTCCAAATCAGAAAAAGCTGCACAAAACATTCAGAAAATTAAACTCGAAGCTTTTACAGACACTGCACAACTAGACACGTTTAAAGTTGCTTTGTTAGGAGATGAACCCGATGAGATGAAAATTTTATTTACCATCACCACAAAAAATGGAGAGGAGATTTACAAAAAAGAAATAGCGGCTAAAGAATTATTGAAAAGCTACTTAAATCCTACTGATTTGAAGAGTGAAGATAAAAAAGCAAAGTTCTTAACTAATGAAGTTAACTTCTTCTTTGATGAAGAGCATATCTTAATTCCTGCAGTAACCGAACAAGAAAAGCCGGATAATAATGCACCTGACAAGGCTTTCTACGAAGAATTAAGAGCAAGTAAACTAAACGGATTCAGCTATCGCATAGCCAATGACATTAATATTTATATTGGCTGGTCTGCAAAAGACAAAAAAGTTAAAATCTATTACAAATGCTGCTAAGTGTTTTTAGGCGAGCTATTTAATAGGAAGTCAAACAAATTAACCTCTGGTTTTAAATTCAATTTCTTTCTTAACCTGTATCTGCTTACCTCAACCGCTCTCGAGGTTATGTTTAATAACTGAGCAATTTCCTTTGAAGACAAATTCAATTTTAAGTAAGCACAAAGCTTTAAGTCGCTTGGACTAAGATTTGGATATTTCTCCTTTAAATTACTTAAAAAATTTGCGTGAACATGGTCAAAGTGAATGGAGAATTGCTCCCAATCATTATCTAACTTTTTCGCTTCATTCAATAACCTTATAACTTTCTTTAAATCGTTTGCCGTGTCTTTGCTGGTAGTTTGTTGTACAAGTGGCAATAATTCATCACCAATTTTAGAAAGTAATTTACCACGTTGAACCAAATGCATGGTTGTTGTTGCCAATTCTTTGTTTTTAAACTCTACATCCGCTTCTAATTGCTTTTTCTGCAGCTTAGTTATCTGTTGTTCGTTTCTTTCTATTTCTAATTGATGTTTTTGGCGTAGGTTATCTTGCTGCTTTTTATGTTCCTTTTCCTGAAATTTTATGAGTAAATAAAGCATATAGCCAA
>SEDG01000364.1 GCA_004295885.1 Pedobacter sp.
ACAGGTTCGCCGAAAATAAAGTGACGGTAAGTTCCTAATTTCAAATCTGGTTCACCCCAACCATCCATGTGCATCACAACTTGAACTTCTGGGCGTAATTTGATGTTTTGGCTATTAGTTACCATTTTTTTAGTGAAACGGTGCAACACAAAAACCTTGGGAGTTAAGTTATGTTTTTTAACAATATCAGCTAAATATCCAGTTACATAGTTAATATCGGCAGCATCATAAGTTCCAATTTTTTTGCCTGGTAATGAACCATCCTTCATAGAAAATTCAGGGTCAATACCTAAATGCACATTTGGCATTTCTAAGTATTTCGCAATATGAGGAAGCTCGGCTTTAATTGTGCTTAATGCTACTTGTAAATCTAAAAACACAATGGTGTTTGGACGCATCTTAGCGATTTTCAATACAGAGTCGATTTGCTTATTGCCCATTCTATTAATGTATTTGCCATCTTTTCCTGGTGTTCCACTAGCAACTGCTGCAATGTAATGTAAACCCGCTTGTACCGGCGTAGATGGGTCTACTTTTTCCCAATGTTTAATTTCTTTGTTTAAACGAGACCACATTTCTTTAGGTGCATATTCTCCTAAAGCACCCATTTTTTTAGAGTGCAAATTTCCGTAATAAACAACTATACGTTTAAAAGGTAAAATTGCGCCATCTAATGGATAAGGTTGGTTTTTTACTGGCCATTTACCTGTTGTATCACCATTCGCTAATTTTTTAATAAGTTGGTTATACTTCGCAGTATCAACTGGTGCACGTAAGTTTTCTTCTTCAACTTTTGTTGTGTCATTTGCTGCCTTTTTATCTCCAGGCTTTTTAGCGTCAGAAGTGCAATAAGCGAATGTGCTAATTGTAGCAATTCCTATTAGCACAGCACCAGCAATTTTAGTGATTTTCATAAATAAGTAGATTGTTTTTAATATGGTTTTTCTTGTCCGATTTCAAAAATACATCATTTCACTACAGACATACATTATAATTATCAACACATTAACATTCTTCTAAATAAAACTCCGAATTTCAAGTCTTTTGCAATAATACTTATCGTTATCCATATTAAAAATCTACACTTTCGGAGATAAGGTTTCAATGAAATCACGTTTGTTAATGTTAGAAAAACAGTGTCAATTATTCCATAGCAGTGATTGCCCTGCTGTCTATTCCAATCTTTTGTCCTTCGACAGGCTCAGGACGACAGAAGGATTTCCATTGCCATAAGGTTTAGTTAACAAAAGGTTGTGCTACCATCTCAAGTTGCAATACGCATAAAAAAGCCATCGACAACATCGCGGGCTAATAAGGTATGCTTTATGTCCTTGCTCCTTGTTCCTTTATCTTTATTCTAGTTGAATTTGTTAAACTTGCCAAAAACACCCAATGGCAATTTTATGCCCGACGTTGCTTGTAAATAAAGCTCTCCGGTTTCTAAATTTTTAACTTGTGGAAACGAAGTTTTGATTAAATTTTCTACAATTACTGAAGAGAAACCCAAAGAATAAGTATTTAAGATTAAGAAATGTTCTTCCTCGTCCAACAGCTGAACAACATCTTGCATCATTTCTTGAATATGGTCTTCTAGTTTCCATTTCTCGCCATTTGGCCCGTGACCAAAAGCAGGAGGGTCTAAAATGATACCGTTGTACTTTTTACCTCTTTTTAATTCTCTCTTAACAAATTTCAAAGCATCCTCAACCACCCAGCGTACATCTTTTAAGTTAGATAGTTCTTGGTTTTCGTTTGCCCAGTTTACTACTTGTTTAATCGAATCCACGTGTGTGGTATCAGCACCTGCTGCTTTTGCAACTAAAGAAGCTGCACCAGTGTAGGCAAAAAGGTTAAGCACCTTAGGACTAGGAGTTTTAAATTTTTTAATCGACGAAGAAATGTAATCCCAATTAACCGCTTGTTCAGGAAAAACACCAACGTGTTTAAATGAAGTTAAGCCCAAGCGCAAATTAATGCTGATATCATCATTCTTATAGTTTACATTCCAACGGTCTGGAATATTTTTATCGGCTTTAATCCATTCTCCACTTGTTGCAGAGCGACCTTTAAAATTAATATGTGTTTTTTTCTTCCACTCCTGTGGCGATAATATTTTCTTCCAAACAGCCTGCGGCTCTGGACGAGAAAGTACCAAATTGCCGAAACGTTCAAGTTTTTCGAAATCTCCGCAATCTATTAATTCGTAATCTTTCCAGTGGGTTGGTGTTAAGAGGCTTATCATAAATGGTGTAGTATTATTTTAAAGTTTGCCTTTTGCAGCTTTCATGAAGCGACTTGCAAAAACAAAATCATTCAATTCTTCAATATCTGTTTTAGAGATTTCTTTGTTAGAACCTTCCCAGAATTTTTTTCCTTCGTGTAAAAAGATGATATAATCTCCAATACCCATTACAGAGTTCATATCATGGGTTACCACAATGGTTGTTGTGTTATATTCTTCCGTTAATTCTTTAATCAACTCATCAATTACGATAGAAGTTTTTGGGTCTAAGCCAGAGTTTGGCTCATCACAAAAAAGGTATTTAGGGTTCATCGCAATAGCACGAGCAATACCAACACGTTTTTTCATCCCTCCAGAAAGTTCAGCTGGATATAGCTTGTTCTTGCCTTCTAAATTAACACGGTTTAAACAGAAGTTAACGCGGTCTAGCTTCTCGCTTCTACTCTGGTCAGTAAACATATTTAAAGGGAACATAATATTCTCTTCAACTGTCATCGAGTCAAATAGGGCAGAACCCTGGAAAAGCATTCCGATTTCTTTTCTTATCTCAATACGTTCTTCAAAGTTAAGCTGGGTAAACTCTCTATCATCGTATAACACACTTCCTTCTTCAGGTTGGTGCAAACCTATCATACACTTTAAAAGTGTAGTTTTTCCAGAGCCAGAACCACCGATAATTAAATTGGTTACACCTTCTTTAAATGTTCCAGAAATACCTTTTAAAACCTCATTGTCTCCAAACGATTTATGAATATCTTTAATCTCGATCATAATAATAATTGGGTTACAATGTAATCACAAGCTAAAATGCTGATACAACTTACAACAACGGCTCTTGTACTCGCCTGTGCAACTTCTAATGCGCCACCTTTAACATAAAAACCTTCGTATGCAGGTACTGATGTAATGATAAAACCGAACACAAATGCCTTAACTAAGGCAACTGTAATGGTATATGGATT
>SEDG01000365.1 GCA_004295885.1 Pedobacter sp.
TTGTATTGACGGTCGTATTTTATAAAACTCGTTTCGTAATTACTACCTACAAAAGTTGATAATGTACTCATTGCGTTATCAATGGTAACGCCTTTTTGCTGGGCAAGGTCATTATCAATGTTTAATAGGTATTGAGGAAAACTAGCGCTATAAAAACTAAAAACTGATGAAAGTTCTTTCCGCTTATTAAGTTCGCGAACAAAATCATTGCTCACTGTTTCCATTTTTTTATAATCACCACTTCCTGCTTTATCCAATAAACGCAACTCAAATCCACCGGCAGCGCCATAACCTGGAACAGCGGGCGGTTGAAAAAATTCGATGGTTGCGCCCGGAATATCCTTTGCTTTTTCTTCTAATTCCTTAATTACATCTAGAGAAGAATTTTTGCGCTCGCTCCAATCTTTTAAGTTGATTAAACAAGTACCAGCGTTAGAGCCCGTTCCTTCAGTTAAAATTTCATAACCAGCCAAAGATGAAACAGATTTTACGCCCTCAACTTCTTTCGCCACAATTTGTAGTCGTTTGGCAATTTGATTAGTCCTTTCTAGTGTAGAACCAGCAGGTGTTTGGATAATGGCATAGACCATTCCTTGGTCTTCGTTAGGGATAAATCCAGAGGGTACTGAATTGTTTAAAAACCATATTCCAATACAAAATGCAATTAATGTACCGAAGGTGAAAAGCCTGCGTGTTACAATTTTGTCTAAGACGTTTTTATAACTTCCAGTTAATTTGTTAAACCAGTTGTTAAAACCATCTAATATACGATCAATTGGCGTTTTCTTTTTTGCTTTGCCATGGTTGTTTTTTAACATGATGGCACACAAAGCAGGTGTTAAGGTTAGCGCAACAACACCAGAAAGAATAATCGCTGTTGCCATTGTAATGGAAAACTGACGATAAAAAATACCTACTGGGCCAGACATAAATGCAACTGGAATAAACACAGATGCCATTACAAAAGTGATGGCGATGATGGCCCCACTAATTTCTCTCATCGCTTGTTGCGTCGCTTTTAATGCAGATATTTTGCCGTGTTCCATTTTAGTGTGAACCGCTTCAATAACAACAATTGCATTATCTACCACCACGCCGATGGCTAAGACAAGCGCAAACAAGGTAATTAGGTTCAGTGTAATGCCAAAAAACTGCATAAACACAAATGTTCCTATTAATGATACAGGCACTGCAATAATTGGAATCAATGTCGAACGCCAATCCCCCAAGAATAAAAACACCACCAAGCCCACCAAAATAAAGGCTTCTATTAAGGTATGAATTACTTTTTCGATGGATGCATCTAGGAATTTAGATACATCGTAACTGATTTCGTAATCTAAGCCTTTGGGAAATGAAGATGATTTTATTTCCGCCATTTTCGCCTTTACATCTTTAATTACCTGACTAGCGTTACTGCCATAAGATTGTTTTAACACAATTGCGGCAGACGATTTTCCGTTTAAATTGGAATATAAGTTATAGGCGGAACTGCTGAAATCCACGTCTGCAACATCCTTAAGGCGTAACATTTCGCCATCCGGATTAGCACGTAAAACGATATTTCCATATTGTTCTTTTGTTGTAAAACGACCAGAATATTTTAACACGTACTCAAAAGCTTGCGAGCGCTTGCCCGAACTTTCACCAGTTTTTCCTGGCGAGGCTTCTAAACTTTGTTCATCAAGGGCTTTCATGACTTCTTCGGCAGAAATTTTATACGCCTGCATACGGTCTGGTTTTAGCCAAACACGCATCGCATAATCACGGTCTCCCAAAATGTCGGCGAAACCAACACCATCCACACGTTTTAGTTCAGCTAAGATGTTGATATCAGCAAAGTTGTAAAGAAAACTCTCGTTCATCTTAGGGTCTTTACTATAAAGGTTGATGTACATCAACATATTAGATTCTTCTCGGCTGATTTTAACACCTTCTCTTACCACCAATGGCGGCAATTTGTTAGTTACTGCTGCAACACGATTTTGTACGTTTAGCGATGCCTGATTAGGGTCTGTACCCAAATTGAAAACAACTTGAATACTGGCCTCTCCATCATTTCCAGCATCAGATGCTATGTATTTCATCCCAGGGACACCGTTTAAGGCACGTTCTAATGGAATTACTACAGACTTGATTAATAACTCGTTATTGGCACCTGGATATTCTGCAGTGATATTAACTTTTGGAGGAGAGATTGAAGGGAATTGAGTTACCGGCAGCCCTGTTATAGCAAGCGCTCCTAAAAATACAATTATTAGGGATATAACAATAGAAAGGACAGGCCTTTGTATAAATTTGGCGAACATAAATATTAAGAATTAAGCGTTATTATTCTGCGTACAATTTCAGGTTACTGATTACGCCTTTCGGATTGAGGTATTTGAACTTGATTTTATCATCGTCCTTTACCTTTTGTACACCATCGAATAGGATTTTGTCTCCTTCTTTTAAGCCGTTGCCAACTACATATAAATCTGGCATTTCATTAGCGATAGCAATTTCCCGAGACCTCACTTTATTACTTTGGTCTATTACAAAAACAAACTTTTTATCTTGAATTTCATAAGTTGCTTTTTGCGGGATAACCAGTACGCTTTTTAAAGGCACAAGCATTAATATTTTACCTGTTTCGCCATTTCTAAGTAGGTTACTCGGATTGGTAAACCTAGCTCTAAAGGCTATATTACCAGTTTCATTGTCAAACTCACTTTCCACCGTTTCTACTGTTCCCTTTGATTTTAAAACCTCGTTATTTGCCATCAATAAGCTAACTTGTTGTTTGCCTTTTTCTTTGCTAATGTTGGCATAGTTGAGGTATTCGGGCTCAGAAACATTAAAGTAGGCAAACATTTGACTATTATCGGATAGGCTGGTAAGTAAAGCGCCTTCATCAACTAAGCTTCCCAATTTTAAAGGAATTCGGTCAATTGTTCCATCAAACGGCGCCCTGATTTCAGTTAAAGCTAGATGCATTTTTGCCAAAGAAGTTTCGGCATTCGCGGCGTCAAGTTTAGCTTTTGCCATATATAGTTCATTTTTTGAAACTACATTTTTATCAGACAATAACTTGGTGTTTTGCAGTTCAAGCTCTGCCGCTTTGGTTTCAGCCTGGGCCTTAAGTAATTCGGCTTCGAACATTTTAGGCATAATTCTAAAAAGCAATTGTCCAGCTTTTACAGTCTGACCTTCATCTACATAAA
>SEDG01000366.1 GCA_004295885.1 Pedobacter sp.
ATAAGAAACTATAAAAACCAAGAAGAGATAGAATATGCGGTAATGAACTTTTATCGCAATAAGGAAAAAGGTCTAACTAAACCTGAAGATGAGGCAAGTATTTTAAAACTTAAGGAAGAGATTGGGATAGATGAAGATTATTTAGATGGCAGAATAGAAACTGCGTTGAAAAAATATAAACAAGGAGACAAACAAGGTGCCTGCGAAGATTTTAACTTTGTGAAATACATGGGCTCTGATAAAGCCAACGAATGGCTTAATAAATACTGTAAATAATATGCGCTTTCTCTTACGTTCTTTCGCTCTTTTTGATTTAGTTTCTCTTGTTTTTTTAGGTATGCAGTTAGTAGAAATTGCTCCTCGTTTTAACGAGATTACCAAACAATCTGACAAGGTGGAGGCTACCCTAATGTTCCCTATGTTTCTGCTAATTGTTATTGGTGCTGCTGGACTATTATTGAGCAAAAAATTTGGTTTCATTTTATATTACATTCAGTTTCCATTTAGATTATACTTATGGATTTTCTCTGTCGGATTTATAACATTATTGCCCGAAGCATTTGAAAGTTATGATGAAAGATGGTTCCCTGCGCTGCTAAAAGTTTGTTTTATGGCAGAGTTTATAAGGCTTTATTTAACGATAAGGGTGCAGCTTAAACTGAAGGACCAACAATAACATTTATCGCCTTTGTAATAATCTTCGCTTCAACTTGATCTACTTTTCCTAAGTATTCGCCGTCTACTTGAAAATGTACTTTGTGTTTTGTGGTAATTTTTAAATGAGATGTCTGAAAACTTTCAATCTTTTTTGGGTTCCAAGGCAATTTGCTAATCCATATTTTAATGATTTCCATTACCGCATATTCCTTCACTAAAATCACTTCGAATAATTCGTCGTCTAGTTTCCCATCTGGGTTAATCTGAAGACCAGAGCCATATTGTGTAGCGTTTGCAATAGCAACCATCGCCGCTTTTTGTTTGATAGTTTTTTTGCCGATTTTAAACTCCACATCCATCTTTCTATGGTTCCAGAAAGCGTGCCAAGCGGCTTTGGCGTAAGTCCACATTCCTCTTGTTGGCAGTTCATCAAATTTTTTAACGATGTAGGCATTAAAGCCGATGTCTGCCAAATGAATACATAATTCATCATTAATTAACACAGCGTGGATTTGTTTTGGCTTGCCCTTAATAGCAAGTTCTAAAGCCTCACTTAGTTCCAAAGGGATGCCTAATTCTTTTGCCATTCCATTTGCAGAACCTGCAGGGATAATTCCTATGGGCGTTTTAGTTTCCAATAAACATTCGGCAACTAATTTTAAAGTGCCATCTCCGCCAACGGCGATAACTCGATCTGCTGCAGATTTTTCTATAGCAGATTTAATTTTTTCGAGCGAACAATTTTCGGGCAATTGATAGATATCCAACTCCTCGTCCTTCGATTTAAAAAATGCCTTAATTTCTTTTTTATAATCAACTTCTTTGTTTCCCGAAGCTGGGTTAACAATGAAGAGTATTTTATGATTTTTAGATTTTTGAGGCGTTTTATTTGTCATCTTTAACAAACAACTAATGCACAAACTCTGTTTTAATTATATCATGAATAACGCAACAAGTGTAAAGGTATATCATGGCTATGGCCACACGCATAATTTAGTTGTTTATGGCCACGTATTTAAATTCAAAGCAAAAACCATTCAGAATTTTAGTGATAATCTTTTCGTAAATATTGTTCACCTGTTTAAGCTTTTTGTGGTAAAACCTTCGGCGTTTACTAATGTGAGGTTAATCTTCTATGACCAGATTATACATCAAAAGACTGAATACGATGGTTTTTTTAAATTTGAATGGAAGGCAGAAACAGACGTTGCTGCGGGTTGGCATGACGTAAAAGTAGAAGCTTTAAATGATGCGGGGGAAGTAATTGCTACGGGCGAAGGAAAAATATTTGTGCCACATATTACGCAATATGCATTCATTTCTGATATCGATGATACGATAATGGTTTCCCATTCGGCTAAGATTTACCAGCGATTGCGACAGCTTTTTATTAAAAATCCCAGAACTAGAAAAACATTTCCTTCTGTACGAAAACATTATCAGTTATTGGCAAATGCACATACAGAAATAAGGCAACCAAACCCATTTTTTTATGTATCGAGTAGCGAATGGAATTTGTACGATTATTTAGTGGAACATTTTAGATTTAATGAATTGCCAGAAGGCGCTTTTTTATTAAACCAATTAAAAAGATGGAAGAATTTATTTAAAACTGGCAAAACAGGTCACGAAGGAAAGTTATTAAGAGTAATGAGAATTTTAAATGCATTCCCGAATCAAAAATTTGTTTTTTTTGGCGATAACTCTCAACAAGACCCTGCAATTTATCAAGCTATTGCTCAAAAGTTTCCATCAAATATTGAGGCGGTTTACATTAGAAATATTCGACCTTCTCGCCAACTAGAAACAGAAAAATTATTAGCAAAAATAGAACAACAACAAATAAAAACTTGTTTATTTACACATAGTGATGAAGCTATAGCTCATTCAAAAAAAATTGGGTTGATTGCTCTCTAAATCGTCATTGCGAGGAGGAATGACGTGGCAATCTAGTATGTCAAACAAATTAAAAACCACAAATTATGAAAAAGATATTATTAGGCTTTATGTTGATTTTTGCATTACAGGCTTGCTCAGAAAAAACAACTGCTGATTCGATTAAAAATACAAAATGGCTGTTAACCGAATGGCCAGGTCAGACTTTACCTATTGGAAAAGAGGGATCGTTAAGCTTTGATGCTGAAAATAAAATTAGCGGCAAATCTTTCTGCAATGGTTTTGGGGGTAATGCTGTAATTAATGGAAGCACCATTAAATTTGAACAGATATTCGGCACAATGATGTTTTGTGAAGAAGTTGGCCAAGCAGAAAAAATTTATTTGGACGGTTTAAGAACTGTAAATTCTTATAAATTGGCTGGTGGTAAATTGCAACTGTTTATTGATGGAAAAGTAGCAATGATTTTTACAAAGGCAGAGTAATTGTTAAACATTACACGAGATTCTGGAGATTAATAGGCCAATAATATTTTATAGCTTAACAAAATGAAACACATATTTTTAACATTTATCATTCTGTTAGCTTTCCAGTCTTGTTCAACAAAGTTTGATGTTAATTCATTTTCAAAAAATCGTTGG
>SEDG01000367.1 GCA_004295885.1 Pedobacter sp.
TGAGATGTGAGTCCCGATAGCTATCGGGATGAGTTATGAGACGTTAACGGATACCTTCATCCTTCGAGCCCTCCTTCTTCAACTTTTTACGATCCAAACATTCCGCCTAAGCCCCCAAGCATACTTTGCGTTGCGGCTTGCATTTCGGTTGCGCTAACTTGGTCTGCTTGTGCTAAGGCTTTGTTTATCGCAGTAAGTAAAAGTTCTTCTAGTTCCTCCCTATCAGCTTCAGCGAAAAAACCTTCTTCAATCTCTATAGCAGTAATTGCCTTGTTTGCGGTTGCTGTAACTTTTATTGCGCCACCTTCAACCTCACCAAATACAGAAACGGTATCTAATCTTTTTTTTATTTCTTCTGCCTGTTTTTGGGCAGCCATTAATTTATCGAACATGCTATTTTGTTTTTATTTATAATCGAAAATAGTAGAAAATTGTTTTAAAAATATCCTTAAGAACAAAAAAAGCTGCATCCCATTGGAATACAGCTTCAAAACATAGAGATAACATTTAAAGTCTGAGACCTAAAGTAAAACTTGTTACAGCATTTGGAATCTCTCTTCCAGCAGTTGCTGCACCAGTTGTTAAGTTAATAGTATATAATTTAGTAGCTGCGCCAACAGTTAATATAGCATAAGCTGTGTCTGTTACCCCAGAACTTACAATGTCAAAGCCCGAAGTACTTTCTACATTAATGCCTAAAGTACCAACTTCGGCTAAAGTACCTACGTTTGCATCTTGCGTATATAGCTTGTCAGTATTGTGGTCAATCACATATAGTTTAGTGCTCGTTGCGCCAGCAAAGTTGCTAGTATATGCAGCTGCACTAACCGATGGTGTGTTTGGTGCTAAAATGCCATCTACCATAAAGACAGAGCCATCTGTATTTATCCTTAAGTTCTGTCCAGTATTGCTTACTACACGAATTTTATCAACGGTTGGGTTAAAATCAAATCCGAAACTAGTACCCAATAATAAAGTTGACAGCGTACCCGAACCAACTTGTGTAAATAAGCCTGTGCCAATATTTACTGTATATAAGCGGCTAGTACTACCTAGAGCAAAAATCTGACCGTTTACTGGTCTAAAATCCATACCAACAATGGTTTCCCCTGTCTGTAAGCCAGTAATTGCTTTAACTATTGGAGCTGTTGTGTTTTTAGGATTAAAAATTAATAGATCATTTGTGCTAGTGGTAGCATAGGCTGCAGCATTGCTGGAGATGGCAATACCTTGAATCGTTAAGCCACTAGCAAATTCTCCAGCTAGTGTGGCTTTGCCTGTACTAACATCAATTGTAAAAAGTTTATAGATGCCGCCAATAAATCCTGTGGCTATTGCATTAGTATTTTTTGGAGAGATATCAAAACTTACTGATGTGCCCAATTCTGCCATTAAGTTTCCAACCTCAACCAATGTTCCATTGTTAGGTGGATCTTGTTTATATAATTTTTTGGTAGTTAAGTCAATGTCAAAAAGAACCGTACTTGTTGCTCCAGCCTCGCTGTTGGTATAAGCTACACCAGAAATTACTGCACCAGTTGCACCGTTAATCGAACCATCTGTAGCAGCTACCAATCCTGTCTCCGGATTTAAGCGTAAATTTTGACCCGTGTTAGAAACCAATCTAATTCTATCTACAGTTGGATTGAAATTTAAACTAACTGCCGTACCTGCAATTGCTGGGGTAAAGGCTGTAGTAGAAACGGCTCTTGCGGCACCACTAGTAACATTGATTATATAAAGTTTGCTGGCATCACTTACCCCGTATAATTCGCCAGTAGCTGGCCTAAAATCAACACTCAATATTTTTTCCGTGCCCGTTAAACCAGTAATAGCTACCGAGCTGATTTGAGTTTTTACATTTTTGCCATTAAATAATTTGATAGTATTATTTGAAAGCACGTAGAATTCTACATCCGGACCAACCAATGGTAAAGTGATAACAGTTTTTTCTTTTTTGCAAGAAATTACCGCAAAGGTAAACATGAATGCGAATAGATATTTGCCAATTAGTGCTGGACTATGGGTAAATTTTTTCATAATTTTAATTTTTTAGTTCTTATCTAAACGCAGATACGCACTTTTACAACTTACGGATTTACAACCTATGAGAATTATTTCTCGGTTTTGCTCTTTCATACTGTGATGGCCATTTTACATCATCACCTAATTCAAATGCTGCATGCAATGGGAAGTAGGGGTCTCGCAAAAATTCTCTTGCTAAAAATATCAAGTCTGCTTCACCTTTTTGCAAAATTTCTTCGGCTTGTTTAGCATTTGTAATTAGGCCAACCGCTCCAGTGGTGATGTTTGTTTTCTTTTTAATTGCTGCTGCAAATTCAACCTGATAACCAGGTTTTAAAGGTATCTGTTGTGCTAACGTTAAACCGCCAGAAGAAGTATCAATTACGTCAACTCCTTTTTCTTTCAGCAAAGCTGATAACCGAATAGATTCTTCTAAATTCCAACCTCCCTCTGCCCAATCTGTTGCCGAAATACGAACAAATAAGGGATTTTCAGCAGGCCAAACTTCTTGTACAGCCTCTACTGTTTCAATTAATAAACGAATTCTATTCTCGAAACTGCCACCATAATTATCCGTTCTTTTATTACTAATCGGTGATAAAAATTGGTGTTGCAGATAGCCATGGGCAGCGTGAATTTCTATCACCTTAAACCCTGCTTTAATCGCCCTAACTGCTGCGGTTTTAAAATCTGTCTTTACTTTTTCAATGCTGTCAATATCTAAGGCAATTGGTGTTTTATCTGTCGGATTAAAAGGCTCTGTACTTGCAGAAACGGTATCCCAACCACCATTTTCCTTATCTAATTGCATAGGGTTTTCCCATGGGATGTCAAAACTCGCTTTTCGACCTGCATGCGCCAATTGAAGACCAGCTATTGAACCGTTTTGATGAATGAAATCTACAATTTCCTTAAACTTTTCGATGTGTTCATCTTTCCAAATGCCCAGATCCCCAACAGAAATTCTTGCTTCTGGAGAAACGCCAGTTGCTTCGAAAATGATTAAACCAGCGCCACCAACGGCTCTACTGCCTAAATGAACCAAGTGCCAATTGTTAGGGAAACCATCAACTGCAGAATATTCGCACATTGGCGAAACCACAATTCTGTTTTTTAATTCTATGTTTTTTATTTTAAGGGGAGAGAAAAGTAATGACATGTT
>SEDG01000368.1 GCA_004295885.1 Pedobacter sp.
CAGGAATTGTATTCCATAGACCGAAATCTACGCCACAATCATCTTTACGAACCATCCATCTCAAAAACATATTTAAACGCTTACAGGTAGATTTTTGCAAGGGCGATGAAATGTGTTTAAAGGTTCTTTTAGGGAAATCTGGCAAGCTAAAAAAATAGCTTCTAAAATGGTTTAATGCTTTCTCTGCAGTAAAGTCTTTAGCCCTAAAATCATTTAAGGCACAGGGTGAAGAAGCAACCTCTATATAATTTTCATCATTATATTTTTCTGGCAGATAAGCTGGATTAAAGATTTGTTGTTGAGGTAAAAACGCCGTTTCTAGTGTATCCGATTGTAAATAATGATTTTTGAAAAACGAAACGAAATAAAGTAAATCTGTATCGTTAAAAGTACGATGTTTAAAGCCTAACAAACCTTTTAAATCTTCATCGCTATGATTAACCATAAACTCATAAGGCTGATTATCCATCCTTTCGAAAAGCTCATTACATTTATTGATGATGGTTTTACGTTGGCCCCAAGCTAAAATTGCCGCAAAAAATGCAGCAATTTCAATATCTTGTTTTTTGGTGTATTGATGAGGAATACAAATTGGGTCGTTAGCAATAAAATTAGGCTGATTATATTGCCTTACTTTAAGATCTAAAAAATCCTTTAGCTCGTCCATGACAATGGTTAATTGGTTAAGTGGTGAATCGGTTAAGTGGCAAAGAGGGCAATTGCTTAAACGGTTAACCGGTTAATTGTTGAAACTATACGATTAACCAGTTTAAACAGTTACACAATTAACCAGTATACAGTTAACCAATTTAAACAGTTATGCAGTTAACTTAACTCAAAGCTTGCTCCAAATCTGCTAACAAATCATCTATGTCTTCCACCCCAACGCTTAGACGTAATAGGTTATCAGTTACGCCAACTTTTTCACGCTCTTCTTTAGGGATAGAACCATGCGTCATTGTTGTTGGGTGATTGATTAGGGACTCTACACCTCCTAAAGATTCTGCCAATGAGAAAACTTTAAACCTCGACGCAATTCTAAAAGTCTCTTGTAAATCTGCATCTTTCAAAGTAATTGAAACCATTCCACCAAAACCACGCATCTGTTTTTTAGCGATGTCATGATTTGGATGGTCTTCAAAACCTGGCCAGTAGATTTTATCAATTTTTGGATGCTTCTTTAAATAATGAGCAACCTTTTCTCCGTTTTCGCAATGCGCTTTCATGCGTAAATGCAAGGTTTTAATCCCTCTTAAAACTAAAAACGAATCTTGCGGACCAGGAGTTGCACCACAAGCATTGTAGATGAAGAACAAGTCTTTGTACAATTGCTCATCGTTAACCAAAAGTGCACCCATTACCACGTCAGAGTGGCCGCCGATATATTTTGTAACCGAATGCATTACGATGTCGGCTCCTAAATCTGCAGGGTTTTGTAAATAAGGAGAAGCAAAAGTATTATCAACCGCTAACAGCAAATTCTTTTGCTTAGTTATTTTTGCAACACCCTCAATATCGATAATTCGCATCGTTGGATTAGTTGGTGTTTCTATCCAAACTAATTTGGTGTTTTCATTTACATAAGGAAGGATGTTTTCAGGCTTAGACAAATCTAAAAAGTGAAATTTAATTCCATATTTCTGATAAACTTTAGTGAAAATACGATAAGAGCCACCATATAAATCGTTTCCAGTGATCACTTCATCGCCAGGCTTTAACAACCTCAACACACAATCAGTCGCCCCCATTCCGCTACTGAAAGCTAAGCCAAACTTGCAGTTCTCTAAGGCCGCTAAGCAATCTTCCAAAGCCTTACGTGTTGGATTGGTACCTCTAGAATATTCATAACCCTTATGCTCTCCAGGAGATTTTTGCCAATAAGTTGAGGTCTGATAAATTGGTGTCATTACTGCACCAGTAGTTGGGTCTGGTTCTTGACCAGCGTGTATGGCTTTTGTTGCAAACTTCATATTATGGATTATTTTGCTGTATTTCTGAACTGAATAAATAACCTAAGCGTTTTCCAGTTGGATATCCGCTAGCAGCTATTAATGATTGTTTTTGATGTAAGGTTACATCTTTAATTTGTGCGAAAGGCGGAAGTAATAAGTCTGTATTTAAACACAAAAGTATCGACCTTTCTAAAATATCTGTTAAGTTTTCTTCGGTGATGGTATTCGCTGCAAAGTCTTCGTATAAAAAACCTAAAGCGCCATCGCCTTCAACTAAAAAATGTTTTTCTTTATTAACTAATATCCTTGCAATTAGCGAACCTTCATCCGACAGCCTGTTATATTTGATCGAATCAGCTAGAAAATTGTGAATGTAAATTACGCCACAATAACTTAGGCTCTGGTCTGCTTTTACATAACTTGTCTGAAAAATTGAATGTCCCTCATCAAAATTAAATACATTGCTATGCATAGAAATCATCAACATATCGCCAGAAAATTTCAATTGAGCTTCGAATAAATTATTCTCCTTAAAATTTACTTCGACAGATGGGTCCTTACTGGTGTAATCGCCGTGTAGTTTTGCCGCAATTTTAGAAAGAATAGTTTTAGTTAAGCCAAATACTTCAGCCGTGCTGCGATAAATAGCTTGTTTTAAGGAAGCTGTACTTTCTAGTTTGCTAAGTATTTCTTTATAGTTGTCTTCCATATTGAGATATGAGATGTGAGATGTGAGATGTGAGATATTTTGAGCGTACATTCAGTCTCAAATCTCACATTTCAATACTCAAATCCAATTTAATAAGCCCTTGCAAACAATACTCTTTGTGTAGATGGCTTACCTGTAACGATACAAACACCATCTTCTTGCTTATTGTTTAGGGGGATGCATCTTATTGTTGCTTTTGTTTCTTCTTTAATTTGTTTTTCAGTTTCTGCCGTGCCATCCCAGTGTGCAGAGATAAAGCCAGTTTTGCCGTCTAACAATTCTTTAAACTCATCATAAGAATTAGCTTCTGTAATGTGCTCTTCTCTAAACTGATGTGCCCTGCTGTAGATATTCTCTTGAATTTCGTTCAACAAGTTGGCAATGTAAATATCCAATCCTTCTTGTGGTACTGTAGATTTTTCTCTAGTATCTCTACGTGCTAATTCCACCGTGCCATTCTCCATATCTCTACCGCCAATAGCTAAACGAACTGGAACTCCTTTTAGCTCATATTCGGCAAATTT
>SEDG01000369.1 GCA_004295885.1 Pedobacter sp.
TTCCAATCCGCTATCGTCTGCAAAACAATCGATTTGGTAGTTTTCTACCACGTATGTACTTTTCAAGGCTGCGTTTTCAGCAAAGGTTTCGCCAGTTTCGGGGATATCATATTCACAACCAATATCAGTGAGGTTTAAAACCTCGTAATTTGGTTTTAACAACTCACGAACCTCCTCTGTTTTATATTGATTATTGGTAGCAAAAACTAATCTATTAGCCATTTTTTAGTTGTTGTAAAGTAGCCCACAAAAGTTTTTTGCTTGCTTGGTCTGCATCTAAATCGTGTAAATTTGTAGTAAAAATCATCCTAGTCGGTCCCAAAATAGACATTTGATGTAATCCCTGTTCTGCTAACCCCAATGTTTTAGCTCCCACCCCGAATGAAATTAATAATTGACAAGAAAAAACCCCGTTCAAATCATCAAAAGTAGCATCGAGGTAATTGGCATAATTAACCAAAGCGAAATCATTATTAGTTAATTCTATAGCTTTTACCAGCTTTCTCAATAATTCAGTTCCTTGTGGTGAGCTCACTTTGTTAATTGCATCATTTACTAGAATCAAAATGCCTTTTTGGTTCTTACCTAAAAACTCAAAATTCCATTCTTTCTGCATTTTTGGTTGTGGCTCCTCTAGAATTGGCAAACTAGGTGTTTCGTGGGCAAAGTGGGGTTGCACTACCGGCATGTCGCTTTGTAAATCAACATTTACTGTAATAGGCTCAATCAAAGCATTTTGAGAATCATCTTTCACCAAATAAACATCTTCGGTAAAAAATAAACGCAAAGCTTCGGCGTTACTAGTAAGTTGATTGGCCATCTTCTGTTTTTAATGAAATTATTTTCTGTTAAAATTAGTTAAATATCTTATTATAGCGCCTTAAATTGTTACTTTTATCCATTAAAATTATATAGCTGTTGTCTTTTGTGAGAAAAGTCTGTTGCATTTTTATTTCATGTTTTTTTGTCCACGTTACATTTGCGCAAAATGTTGCCTCTGTTAATGGGAAATCCATAAGTGCGAAGGAATTTATGTGGGTATATAAAAAAAGCCATGCAGGTGTAGCTAACGCTTCCTACCAAGAATTAAACGCATACTTAAATCTCTACATTAACTTCAAGTTAAAAGTGGTTGATGCAAAAGCAATGAATTTAGATGCAGATACTGCTTACAAAAAAGAAATTAACGGTTACGAAAGCGCTTTAAAATCACAAAAAAAGACTTCTCCCAAAAACATAGAGTACAACTTTATTATGAACGAGTACAGAGAAGGTGTTTTAATGTTTAACGTCTCCGAAAAAAAGATTTGGAGTAAGGTTCAAGACAACGAAACTCAAATTTTAGAGTTTTACAATAAAAATACCTCGCTTTATGCAGGCAAAACTTTTGATGAAGTTCGCGGACAAGTGGTTGCAGATTATCAGCAGTATCTAGAAAACGAGTGGATAAAAACCTTGAGGGCAAAATACAACGTTAAGATAAACGACGACGAACTCAAAAAGCTAGCAAAGCCTTAAAAGCTTTGTAATTTGAAATATTAACTTTGCAATAGAAATACAATTGAACAAAAATAGAATGAAGAAATTTTTATTAATAGCAGGTAGTTTAATGTGCCTGTTTTTAAATGTAAATGCACAAAAAACAAACATAGATAAAGTTGTTGCCGTAGTTGGAAGTAATATTATTCTATTATCAGATTTAAATCAGCAATATGCTATTTATCTAAATCAAGGTAATCCAGCAGATGAAAAAGCTAAATGTTATTTCTTGCAACAAATGTTGGTTCAAAAACTATTGAAACAACAAGCAGAGATCGACTCTATCATGGTTGAAGATACCCAAGTTGATGATGCACTAGATAAACGTATGCGTTACCAAATACAACGCATGGGCGGACAAGATAAATTAGAGCAATTTTTGCAAAAGTCTGTATTACAGTATAAAGACGAGATGAGACCAGATATTAAAGAAGGTCTTATTGCTGAGAAAATGCAGCAAAAAATAACTGAAAATGCAACAGTTACTCCGCTAGAGGTTAAACAATACTATGATGGTTACAAAAAAGACAGCTTGCCAGATATTGGTACTGAGCTAGAAATTGGCGAGATTTCGTTGTATCCTAAATTAACAAAAGCCGAAAAGCAAAAATATTACGACAAGCTTGACGCCATTAGACTACGTATTAAAAGTGGTGAAGATTTTGGTTTCTTAGCTAAGACTTATTCAGAAGATCCAGGCTCTGCATCAGAAGGAGGCGATTTAGGCTTTTTTGACAGGGGTATGATGGTAAAAGAATTTACTGCTTGGGCATTTAAATTAAAAGCTGGAGAAATGTCACCAGTATTTGAGACCGAAAATGGCTATCATATTTTGCAAGTGATAGAGCGTCGTGGAGAGCAGGTTCACGCAAGGCACATTCTAATTAGGCCAGTAACCACACTAGCTAGTTTAGAACGCGTAAAGTTAAAAGCAGATAGTATTTACAAAGACATTGTGAGCAAAAAGGTACCATTCTCTGCTGCTGCAAGTTTATATTCAGACAACAAAGAAACTCAATACAATGGCGGTATGATGTTATATGCAGATAACGTAACTGCGAGAACAACATTTATCCCTGTAGAAAAATTAGACCCAACTGTATTTGTGGTTGTAGATACCATGAAAGTTGGAGCAATCTCAAAACCAACTGCATTTACCAGTCAACAAGATGGCAAAGAAGGTTATAAAATATTCTTGTTAAAGTCTAAAATCCCACCTCACAAAGGTAATTTAGATCAAGATTATCCAAAGTTCAAGGAACGAGCGCAAAAAGAAAAAGAAGCGAAGATCATGAGCGAGTGGTTTGAAAAACGCAAAGAAACTACCTATATTAGGGTCGATGACGAGTTTGCTACTTGTGATGAAATGAAACTTTGGGTTAAAACAGACAAGAAACAATAAATGCAGTTTAAAAACGAGGTAGAAGCCGTAGATGCGCTGAAGCAATCTTTCAACAATATAAAAGCCGAAATTGGCAAAGTTGTTATTGGTCAAGATGAAATTATAAAATCTGTGCTCATTGCTATTTTTAGCAATGGGCATTGTTTATTAGTTGGCGTACCTGGATTAGCAAAAACCTTGTTGGTGCAAACTGTGGCCAGCGTTTTAGACCTCAACTTTAACCGCATTCAGTTTACGCCAGA
>SEDG01000370.1 GCA_004295885.1 Pedobacter sp.
AATATCATTTCATCAGCAATAAGTAGAGTAATTTCTGCTAACGATGACTGGAATGCCATTATTGAAATTGCAAAATCAAAAGACTTAACTGTTATTGTTTCAAATACTACCGAAGTTGGTATTCAGTTAGTTTACGAAAGTATCGACCAGAATCCACCAGTATCTTTTCCTGCTAAAGTATTGGCTGTTTTACATGAGAGATTTAAAGCTTTGGGTTCTGGAAATAGTGGCTTGGTTATCGTTGCAACAGAGTTGATACCAGACAACGGTAAAAAACTAGGTTCGATTGTATTGGAGTTAGCCCAATTTAATAACCTATCGGCTGATTTCATTTTATGGTTACAGCAAGAAAATAAATTCTGTAATTCATTGGTTGATAGAATTGTTCCAGGAAAACCTGATGCTGCAACCCTAGCTAATTTACAAGATGAACTGGGTTATACTGACAATTTATTATCGATGAGCGAGCCTTATAGCCTTTGGGCAATTGAAGGTGATGCTAAAGTAGCTGAAGTATTATCTTTTGCGAAGGTAGATACGGGTGTCGTTATCGCAGAAGACATAGAAATTTATAGAGAATTAAAAGTTCGTTTATTGAACGGTACGCATACTTTAAGCTCTGGTATTGCTTTTTTATCTGGCATCGATACTGTTAAAAACGCAATGACTAACGACCAAATCAAAAACTACATAGAAGTTTTAATGAGAACTGAAATTGGTCCAGCAATTCCTTACAACGTTACTGAAGAGCAAACTACTGCTTTTGCAAGCACGGTTAAAGACCGTTTTGCAAATCCTTCTATCGAACATTTGTGGATTAACATCACTTTTCAGTATACAATGAAAATTAAAATCCGCATTTTGCCATTGTTGCTTAATCATTATAAATTGTTTAACAATATTCCAGAAAATATCGCCTTTGGCTTTGCGGCTTATTTATCTTTTATGAAAGTTGCCAAAGAAAAGGATGGCAAATATTGTGGGTCGTACAATGGCATCGATTATTTAATTACTGATGATAGTGCGAGCTATTTCAATAACGTTAGCTCATCAGAAGATTCGAATTATCCATCAGTTGTGCTAAGCGATGTAGATTTCTGGAAAGCAGATTTGAATTCATTACCTGGTTTTACCCAAGCTGTGAATGAGAAATATGATGCAATTGCTAAAAACGGTATTGCAGATGCTTTAGTAGAGTTAAACAGTTCTAAAGTAATTTAACTAACTTAAACCTTTCAAAAAAAGAAAGTAGAATAGATATGAAACAACAGGTTCTAAAAGTTCATCCACAGGATAATGTGCTTGTCGCTTTAACCGATTTAAAAGCTGGTGAAACAGTTACTTATCAAGGTGTTGATTATGTTTTAGTCGATGATATCGATGCGAAGCATAAATTTTATATGACTGATATGAATGCCGGCGACGAAGTAATCATGTACGGAACCTTAGTTGGTAAAGTGCAGTTTACAGTTAGAGCTGGTGCTGTAATGAACACAGATAATTTAAAGCATGCAGCTGCTCCTTATGAGTTTCGCCCTTATCATTACAGTTGGCAAGCGCCAGATGTTTCAAAATTTGAAGGTAGAACTTTTAATGGTTACCATCGCTCAGATGGCAAAGTTGGTACAGCTAACTATTGGTTGTTTATCCCGACTGTTTTCTGCGAAAATCGTAATTTAGATGTTATTCGCGAAGCTTTGCATAATGAACTTGGTTATGCTGTAACCGAAAAATATAAGTCTTATACACACCAATTGGTAGAAGCTTTCCAGAGCGGTGTTGATATTTCAACGCTAGATGCTCCGCTTTCTTTTGAAGGCGTAAAGCACAACAGAACGTTTAAAAACATTGATGGGATTAAATTCTTAAACCATCAAGGTGGATGTGGTGGCATTAGACAAGATGCAGCAGTTTTAAGTAAGTTGCTAGCCGCCTATGCAGACCATCCAAATGTTGCTGGAGTTACGGTTTTAAGTTTAGGCTGCCAAAATTTACAAGTTCAGGATTTTACTAAGGATTTAAAAGAGCGTAATCCTAATTTTGATAAACCGCTATTTATCTTTGAGCAGCAACAATCGCAAAGCGAAGAAAATATGATTGCGTTGGCCATCAAAAAAACTTTTGAAGGTTTAGTTGAGGCTAATAAAATCGAACGTCAGCCTGCGCCATTGAGCAAAATGAACGTTGGTGTTAAATGTGGTGGTAGCGATGGATTTAGCGGTATTTCTGCAAATCCAGCAGTGGGTTATTGCTCAGATTTATTGGTGGGCTTAGGTGCAACAGTTTTGTTGGCCGAGTTTCCAGAGCTATGTGGTGCTGAGCAAGACTTAATCGACAGAACTAAAGACGAAGCAGCAGCGAAAAAATTCATTAGTTTGATGGGTGCTTATAGTCAAGCTGCTGAAAATGCTGGTTCAGGTTTTCACATGAATCCGTCTCCAGGAAACATCAAAGATGGTTTAATTACCGATGCCATCAAAAGTAATGGTGCAGCTAAAAAAGGCGGAACATCTCCTGTGGAAGATGTTTTAGATTACACAGAGCCAAGTACAAAACACGGTTTAAACTTAGTTTGTACGCCAGGTAATGACGTAGAAGCTACTACTGGTAAAGCAGCCAGCGGTGCCACTTTAATTTTGTTTACTACAGGTTTGGGAACGCCAACAGGAAACCCAGTTTGTCCAGTAATCAAGGTTTCTACCAATAATGCGCTAACCAAAAGAATGGGCGATATCATTGATATCAACACAGGGCCAGTAATTGAAGGCGAAAAAACCATTGAAGAAATGGGCGAAGATATTTTAGAATATTGTATAAAAGCTGCCAGTGGCGAAGTAATTCCTAAATCAGTTTTACTTAATCAAGATGATTTTATCCCTTGGAAAAGAGGGGTTTCTTTATAATAGATAAAAATTAGTCATCCGATGAATATAGGCATTATGCATATACTCATCGGATGACTCCCAAAAATATATACGTATGAATCCTGCGCAGCAAGCTTCATAACCGCTAAAAAGCAATACAAACAGAATGAAAATTATACAACACGTACACTCAGAAGATTTTAAAACCTACGGAACTGAAAAAATCAGAGAAAGGTTTTTGTTAGATGGATTGAAAGAGAAAAACAAAGCCAATTTTGTTTATGCTCATTACGATAGAATGGTTACTGGTTTAAT
>SEDG01000371.1 GCA_004295885.1 Pedobacter sp.
AAGGCTGTAGAAAAGGTAATCGGGAAATTAAATGATTTATTAACCACAGGTGAAGAGCTTTTATATTTAGCTGTACAAAAGAAACCAGCGGTGAACTTGTTGCCAGATAGCATCGCCATTAGCAACAAACGTATTTTTTATTGTGAACCAGGAAATTTAGGCTTAACTATGAACTTTAAGGATATCTCTTGGAAAAACATAAAAGAGGTTTCGTTTAAGGAAGAGTTTTTCGGCTCTAAATTTATCTGTGTGCCGCAGCATGGGGAAAACATTGTTACTGAGTTTATCCCTAAAGTGCAAGCTAGAAAACTACATCAAGCCGCAAATGAGCAGTTAGAGGCGTTAAAAGAATTAAATAGGCAACAGAAACTAGAAGAGAATCGTGCTACGGCTTCAGCGATAAACATACCTCCTGTTCAAAGTGTATTTGAAGCACCAATTGAAATTGAAGAAGCTGTTGTTATACCTCAACCTCAAATTGAAGAAGCAGAAGATGAAACGACTTTGAAATTAAGAAAGCTAAAAACACTTTACGATAAACAATTGATTACGCAAGACGAATACGAAAGTAAAAAGTCGGCTATTTTAGATAGTTTGTAGCTGTTAGGCGTCACCCTGAATTTATTTCAGGGTCTGGCCTGAAAAGTAAAGTGTAATAAATGGAAAGAGGTGGCTGCGTTTATATATTAACCAATTATTCTCATACAGTTTTGTATATAGGCGTGACCTCTGATTTATATGCTAGAATTATCGAACATAAAGAAAAATTTTATCCTAATTCTTTTAGTGCTAAATTCAATTGCAATAAATTAGTTTATTATGAACAATTCAGTACAATTGAGGAAGCAATTGGAAAAGAAAAACAATTAAAGAATTGGAAAAGGGCTTGGAAGATTAATCTGATAAATTCTGAAAATCCAAATTGGGAAGATTTATTTTTAGCCTTATAATTACAATCTGTTACCTTAATCATTTTAGGGCCTGTCTTGCCAAAAATGAATAGCAAGAAAGATGCTGAAATAAATTCAGCATGACGGACTTGAATAAAAAAAATGAAAAAAAACTATCTCCTAGCGTTATTTAGTGCCTTTTTAATGTGGTTAGCTTGGCCGCCGAATAATTGGTTTGCGCCATTACTCTTGGTGGGTTTAGTGCCATTGTTTATTTCACTGGATATTGTTATCGGCTTAAGCGAAAAGAAAACTGGCAAAAAGGTCTTTTTAACTGTTGGCCTAGCTTTTTTACTGTGGAATACCGCAAGTATCTATTGGGTTTACAATGCGATAAAGGCATACAACGGTTGGCTAATTGCAATTCCTGTTTCATTAATTCCATTCGGATTAGGTGCGTTATTAATGACATTCGCCTTTTGGCTATATTACCAATTGCGAACTAAGGTAAATTCTATAATAGCATATTTAGGCTTAGTCTGCTTTTACATTTCGATGGAATACCTACACCAAAGTTGGGACTTAGCATTCCCGTGGATGACTTTAGGTAACGGTTTTGCAGGAATGCATCAACTAGCGCAATGGTATGAGTACACAGGCGTTTATGGCGGTTCTATCTGGATTTTATTAAGTAACATTCTAGCTTTCGAAACTTATAAGGCAATCAAAAATAAGTCAGCTACCAAAGTTAAATTAACTGCAGGCTGGATACTGGTAATTGCTTTACCTATTGGATTTTCTCTTTATCAATACAAAAGATATGAAGAAAAATCTGTTCCTGTAAATGTGGTGGTCGTACAACCGAATATCGACCCATATAATAAATACGGTTCAGTTTCTACAACAGAGCAGCTGCAAATTCTAACCCATTTATCAGATTCTATAGCGCAAGTAAATACCGAATATTTTATTTGGCCAGAAACAGCGATACCCAGATTAACCGACGAAGCCACAATTCGCAATAGTCCAGATTTCCTATTTGCACAACAGTTTTTAAGCAAATACAAAAACGGCACATTAATTACTGGAATAGAAAGCCTTAAGTTTTATAACGACAAACAGACTCTATCTGCTAAAGTAAATCCGAATGGTGGTTTTTACGACAATTTTAACACCGCAATGCAGGTAGAAAATTCCGCAGAAGTTGAGTTTTACCATAAATCTAAACTCGTTCCGGGTGTAGAAAAAATGCCTTTCCCAAAAGTGTTTTCATTTTTAGCACCGGTTTTTGAAGGTCTAGGCGGCAGCGTTTCTGGTTGGGGCTGGCAAGAAAAGCCAGGCGTATTTTATTCGCAAAGCGGAATTGGCGTTGCCCCAGTGGTTTGTTACGAATCCCTTTGGGGAAGTTGGATTGGAGAATCGGTTAAAAACGGCGCTCAGTTTATTGCCATAATTACGAATGATGGCTGGTGGGGAAATACCTCTGGCAAAGACCAACATTTGTTGTACGCGAAATTAAGGGCAATTGAAACTCGTAGATGGGTAGTTCGCTCGGCAAATACTGGCATTTCCGGCTTCATCAATCAGCGGGGAGATATCACTCAAAAATCTACTTGGTGGACAAGAACTGCTTTAAAAGAAAACATCAACCTAAACGATAACCTAACTACTTACGTTAATACTGGAGATATCTTGGCAAAAATTTGCTCTATATTGGCAGTTTTATTAGCGCTAATTATTCCTTACAAAAAATGTGTAAAAAATTAATTTTCATCTGCTTACTAATTGGATTAACCGCCAATTTAAAAGCCCAAGTGTATTTGGATAATCTCTACAAACAAGCTAACGAGATGGCCACAGCTGTGTCTAAAGGAGATTATAAGACCCTGCTAAAGTACACCCATCCAAAAATTATTAAACAAATGGGTGGAACTGAAAAAGCTACACAGACATTAAAACAAGCAATGTTGGCGATGAAACAACAAGGCTTGCAATTCGATAAAGTGTCTATTGGCAAGGTTGGTCAGACCATTAAATCCACAAAAGATATTCAGAGCATTGTTCCTCAAATTTTAGATATGAAGTTTGGGACAAAAACAATCCATTCTAATAGCTATCTGTTAGGCATTTCTTACGATGCTGGTAAAAATTGGTATTTCCTAGATACCGGAACCACGCAAGAAACAGAACTGAGAAAAATGTTTCCTGAAATTAACAGCAAAATAGTAATACCAAAATCTAGTAGATCTTTTAACTAAGCAGATGAAAAACAAGAAGAATTTAAGAA
>SEDG01000372.1 GCA_004295885.1 Pedobacter sp.
GAAGCTAAAAGATTGTTGATTAATCTAGATTTAATGGTAAGTGAAATTGCAGATAAACTTAATTTTTCCGACCAATCTTATTTCATTAAGTTCTTTAAAAAATACGAAGGAATAACTCCTGAGAAATTCAGGAAATTAAATACGACACAAAATGGAAACCAACACAAAAAATAAAGAATTATACATTTCTCAATGGAGCGGTATTGTGAATGCGAAATGTCCTCGCTGTAGAGTTGGACAAGTTTTCAGCGGACCAACTTATGGATTTAAGATCCAAAAGATGAATGAGACTTGTCCGCATTGCAACCTAAAATTTGAACGTGAGCCTGGTTATTTCTATGTTTCTATGTTTGTAAGTTACGCTATGAATGTTGCAGAAATGATAACCGTTAGTGTCGCCGCCTATATTTTAGGGCTTAAATTAGATTACGATAACCTTTGGTATTTTGTTGCACTGTTGTTTGGAACAACGTTAATTTTTTCCCCGTTTAACTATCGTTATTCGAGAATAGTTTTATTGTATTGGTTATCTCCAGGCTTACATTACGAACCCGAGAGAAGTAAATAGAATGCCGCAGCTTACGAATAATCAAGCAAGAAAAATAGATTGCAAATTCTAAATACCTAACCTAAATTCTTCGAATCCGCCCCAGCATTAATCTTCATACTGTTCTTCCTCAACTTGTTTTTCAGCTTTATTCTTGCGCTTCTCTACATATTTTTCCACAACTGGTGTAGCATGAGCACTTTTGGGTTCTTCTGCATGCTCGACTGAATTTTCTTGAGGTTTTTGCTTTTCCTTAGACATAAAATTGAGTTTAACCTATAACAGTTAGAAGCCTTGCAAAGTTTGAATAACAAAAAAGCTATAGCCTGCTCGTCAGTGCGAGGCGGAACGACGAAGCAATCTCCTTTAAACCATTGCGGCAAGGAGATTGCTTCACACTGTGAAAAACAGAGGTTCGCAATGAAGGATTTCCTTATTTACCTTCTTTCAAAACCATATCAATGGTAATTGCAGTGGCAACAATAGCAACCTTGTTACTGCTTTCTGCATAGCTAGGGTCGATTGAAACATTATATTTATCGGCAGTTGTAAAAATTTCTTTCATCGCTCCTGCCCATTTTTTACTAATCTTTCCTATTTCAGCACCTGCTGGATTTACAATGGAGAAATTCCAAGCTTTCCAATCGCCAGTAATTTTTGCAATATTGACACTACTTGCATCATTTATTAAAAACTCTGGTTTAAAGAATTTAAACTTTTGATTGATGAACCCAACAACAACCCCATTGGCATCGGTAACATTAATTTTCGACATCCAAAAAGTCCATCCTCTACTTATTGTAGCTTGCAACTGATCATTTACGTCGGTAATTTCCAGATCAAAAGGCATCATTTTTTTGTTAATCAACAAGGTTAGCACTTTATGCCATCCGCTCATTCGTTGTTTTATTATCCCTATTTGAACACCTAGCTCATTGTAAACTTTATACTCATTTGTAAACTTAAAAAGGTTTACCTTCTCGTCTATAAAATATTCATCTCCGAGGAAAAATGTTGGAATGGTTTGACTCATTAATTTTTTATCTGATTTGGTTTAAGGCAACTAAAATAGCGTTTTTTTAATTTTAACGATGCTACTTTAAACTAAAAATTCCCAAATAAAGAATGCTTAACTTTGCGTTGATAAAAACATAACAGCCATTGGAGAAAATGGCTTAACTAACAAGCAAATAATGATAGAAATAGGAAAATTCAACGACTTAAGAATAGTCGCCAAAAACAGTGATGGTTTAAGTTTATCTGACGGAGAAAGAGAAATATTACTTCCATATTCAGATGTTCCAAAAAATGCTGAATTGGGTGATACTTTAAAAGTTTTTGTATTTGTAAATAAAGATGGAAACACCATTGCTACCACACAAACAGCCTTAGCAGAGATAGAAAGTTTTGCCTTATTAACAGTGGTTGATGCAAGTGAAGATGGTGCTTACCTTGATTTGGGAATTGGAAAAGACATTTATGTACCCGTTCGTGAGCAAAAAAGACCAATGCATAAAAGAGAAAGTTATGTGGTTTATGTTTACTTAGACGAAAATAATCAGCGCATGTTGGCTTCGTCAAGGTTAGATAAGTTTATTGATGAAGATTATTTTGATTTTGATGAAGGTGATGAAGTGAGTTTACTAATATGCGACAGAACAGACCTAGGTTTTAACGCGATTATTAACAACAAAAATATTGGCCTACTGTATCACAATGAGCTTTTCGCCAATTTACAACCTGGAGATAGAAGAAAAGGTTGGATTAAAAAAATTCGTATCGAAGGTAAAATCGATTTAAGTTTACAGCCTTTGGGTTATAGCCATATATTGGACACTAAAGACGTAATTCTTAAAGAATTAAAAGAAAATGGCGGTAAAATTGCTTTAGGTGATAAAAGTACACCAGATGAAATTTATGACCGTTTTCAAATTAGCAAAAGTGCTTTCAAAAAAGCAACTGGCGGCCTATATAAAGAAAGAATCATCTCTGTTAGCGATTACGAAATTAAAATAGTGATTGACCAACTGGCAGATTAGTCGCTGAAATTTAATTTTTAAGAAAAAAATTAAATTATTGCAAACCTTTTTAAGGTTTCAAACGTATCATATATTGAGTAGAATCTACTTAAGGGAGTTTTTTTGTAAGGTGTGGCTTGAGAGAGTCACACCTTTTTGATTTTATTTACGTTACCAAATTGTAATTGTATGAAAATAATTTAACCTTTTATATTGAAATTGTTATCTTCACTTTTTAATTTAATAATAAAGAAGTTATGACAGGTACAGTAAAATGGTTTAATGATTCTAAAGGCTTTGGTTTTATAACCCCAGAAGAAGGTGGTAAAGATATATTCTGCCATCATTCAGCTCTTAGCGGACAAAGATCTTTGCAAGAAGGACAAGTAGTAGAGTATGATGTGAAAGAAGGAAAAAAAGGTCCAGAAGCAGAAAACGTAAAAGTAGTTGGATAAGTAGTAAAATTTTTATTTATTTATTTGATGCAAAAAATGCCCTGGAAATTTTCAGGGCATTTTTGATTTTATCTATTTGTACCATCCATAACCAAATAAAAAAGAGCTAACAACCTGTAGCTCTAAGAACATTTGAGTTTATTTTCATCATCAAGAATACTTACCGCTATTTTTTACGAAGAAGTAGTTAAAATACCAAGTTATACCGAACATTCAATAGGGAATGTTATACAGCTAACTGGTGCGATCGTATTTTACACCTTAAGCAGGATTGCTCTTCAGAAGGGAAATTGGAGCCAAAAAAGCAAGAAGACCTTAACTTTGGCCTTCATTTTATTCGTTCTTCTTATCACCTTTGGCGTGAGCTACGTAATCTCTATGCACAATACAAAAAACACGTTACTGATGTTTTTAATTGGTATTGTTACCGTTAGTTTATTTTTTGCGATTGAATATAGGGAGATCGTAGCGATATCCATTTTTATTGTTGTGGTTTTTATATTGAGTATGGTATATTGAGTATGGTCATACCTAAAATTCCATTTCATGAAAAGATAACAAATGTAATTGCTGCTTTTATCCTGGGTTTTATCTTACTCTGTTTTTCAAGATATAGCTATTACTTTAAATCTCAACACTTTGTTAGACTTAAACAACTCGAAGAAAAGAATTTAGAAATCGAGCTTCTTAACAATCAAAAAGGTGAGATTTTGGGTTTCGTAGCACACGACTTAAGAAATCCATTAAATAATATTGAAGCCTTAAGTCAGCTGATGTTATTGGAAGATGAAAACAATATCGAAGCCAAAATGATTGGCAATTCTGCTAACCAAGCAAAAGAAATCATTAACGATTTATTGGAAGCTGTTAAATCTGAGCAAGGGTTTTTAGAGACAAAAAGGCAAGAACTCATATCGTTTCTAACTCCTATTATTGCCAGGTGGAGAACAAATAGCAAGAGAGAAATCCTTTTTACAGCCGAGCCAGAAAGAATAGCTACAGCAATCAATTCCTCCAAATTAGAACGTGTAATAGATAATTTAATCAGCAACGCTTTAAAATTTTCTCCTGCTAATAAACCCATCGAAATTGCCTTGAATTTACATCATACAAATGTTTGTATCGTTGTTAAAGACAATGGAATTGGGATTCCAGAAGACTTACAAAAGCACATATTTAAACAATTCTCTAAAGCAGGAAGAAAAGGTTTACAAGGAGAAAAATCTGTTGGTTTAGGCTTGCATATTTCTAAAAGAATTATTGAACGCCATAAGGGTAGGTTATTAATGCAAAGTGAAGAGAATGAGGGAACAGCTTTTACAATATTATTGCCATTGAGTTAATCTTCTTGAGTTGTAGCAAATAAGTTTTGAGAGAAATTAACCAAAAACAATTCTCTTTTTGCACGGGTTACGCCCGTATAAAGCCAACGTAGAAAATCAAGGTCAACCATCTCATCTGTTAAATAGCCTTGGTCTACAAAAACCGCATCCCATTGACCGCCTTGCGCCTTATGACAAGTAACTGCATAAGCAAATTTGATTTGTAGCGCATTGTAATATGGATCAATTTTAATGGCTTCCATTTTCTC
>SEDG01000033.1 GCA_004295885.1 Pedobacter sp.
TTTTCTAACCAAATATAAACCTGTATGAACGGGTTATTTTTTTATTCCGATAAATCGGATGTTTTTCTTTTCAAATCTTTAGTGTTTTTGCTCTAACAACTAATGATGATACAAATATAGAAATAATTTATTATAGTGTATAAAGTACACTAAGAAAAATTTTATTTATTTTTTGTTTGTGTTATTCAAATGACAAAAGTGCTTAAAAACATCATTTGACTAATATTTTGGATGCAAAAGTAGTCTTAAATTTTTTAATTATTTATTAGTGAACGTTAAATTTATGTTAAATCAATGTTTTGTGATCCAAAAAAGCGGTTCAATTTTTAGAGATTTAAACATTAAAAAATATAATACTTGAGATTTATCAACCCCTTTTTTAAACATTTTATATCAATTGTCATAAAACGCTGAAAATAGTAAAGGCGAATAGCTGTTATTAATGAAAAATTTAGAAAATCCAAAAACGGGTGAGGATAAATTCATTTTGAGGTATGGAGGATAGAAAGTATTAGTCGCATTTAGAAAAAAAAATGGCAATACCTTTTCAGGTATTGCCATTCATATTAATCTACGTAAAGGAATTTGCTTATAAAGTTCCGTAGTACTCTACAAATTTTGCAAGCGCCGAAGAATAGCCCCACTCATTGTCGTACCAAGAAACAACTTTAACGAAATTATCATTTAATGAAATTCCTGCACCTGCATCGAAAATTGAAGCATGATCATTACCAATAAAATCAGAAGAAACAACTTCATCTTCAGTGTAACCAAGAACACCTTTTAAATAACCTTCAGATGCAGCTTTCATCGCATCTTTAATTTGCTGATAAGTAGCAGGTTTTTCTAAACGTGCAGTTAAATCCACTACAGAAACGTCAGCAACTGGAACGCGGAATGACATACCTGTTAGTTTACCTTTTAATTCAGGTAAAACCATACCTACAGCTTTAGCAGCACCAGTTGATGAAGGAATGATGTTTGAAAAACCACCACGACCGCCTCTCCAATCTTTTGCAGACGGACCATCAACAGTTTTTTGAGTTGCAGTTACAGCGTGAATAGTACTCATTAACCCTTCAACTATACCGAAGTTGTCATTTAATACCTTAGCAATGGGAGCTAAGCAGTTCGTAGTACAAGATGCGTTAGATACAATTGTTTGATCTGCCGTTAATTTCTCATGGTTAACACCCATTACATAAGTAGGGATATCGCTATCCTTTGCCGGAGCCGAGAATACTACTTTTTTAGCGCCAGCAGCGATGTGTTTTTCCGCATCAGCACGAGTTAAGAACAAACCTGTAGATTCGATAACGATATCTACACCAACTTCATTCCATTTTAAGTTTGCGGGATCTCTCTCTGCGGTAATGCGAATGGTTTTTCCATTCACAACTAATTGTCCGTCTTTAACTTCAATTGTTCCGTCAAAACCGCCATGAGTTGTATCATATTTTAACATGTAAGCCATGTAATCTGGCTCAATTAAATCGTTGATGGCAACAATATCTAAGCCTCTTTTCAAGGCAGCTCTAAAAACTAATCTGCCGATACGGCCAAATCCATTTATTCCTACTTTAGTCATTTTTATTAATTTGAGTAATAATTAAGTAAATTATATATTGGTTCTTTTGTTATTGTAATAATATTGATGTCGTGTTTTTTTGCAACTAATCGCAACCTGTCTTGAAATGTTCCCGCAACTAAACCCACAAAATGAACTTCCTCGTTTGGATGCTGGTGAGTTGTTGGAACTAGATAAGTGTTAAAGTATTTTTCAAAAGCAAAGTCGATCAGCTGTTCTATGTATTTGTTGGTTCTATTTTCTATGTAAAAATCTAAAAACGAGCATAGGTAATTCTGTGCATTAGGTTTCCTGTAAATTTTTTCAAGTACAATTGCCCTATCTACATTATATTTTTCTTCAAATTGTTTCCTTAGCTCTTGAGGCATTTTATCCTCGAGGTAATTCTTCAATAAAATTTTGCCTAAATAATTGGCAGAACCCTCATCACCTAGTATGTAGCCTAATCCAAAATTATTTTTTTCAGGCTTTTTCCCATCAAAATAAGCGCAGTTTGCCCCACTTCCTAATATGCCAACTATTCCAGTTTGGTTATAACAAGCAGCTATAGAAGCGCCGTAAATATCATCTTCAACTTTGATTTTGGCATTTTTGAAAAACTTACCTAAAGTTTCGGCTAATGATGCTTGTGCTATGTTAGAAGAAGCTCCAGCGGCAAAAACAAATATTTTCTTTATTTTTTCTGCATGGTTAATTAAAACATTGTTTTTGTTCAGTAAATAAAGGATATGCTTCTGGTCGTTAAATCGAGGGTTTATTCCCGGAATTGTACATTCAGCAATCGTCTTTCCTTCATTGGAAATTTTCCAGAAAGCACTTTTTGATCCGCTATATACGACCGCTATCATTTCTATTTATATTGATAAAACATGTGTCATTTCCAATAAATCGTCTTCTAACTTGTAATTATGAGCATGTAAGGCCTCTTCAAGACTGGTTAATCTGATATCGTTGCCACGAAGACCAACCATTTTCATGGTTTCACCTTTTATTATTTCGTTTACAGCAGCATAGCCTAATCTGCTTCCTAATATTCGATCAAAGCCGCTTGGACTACCACCTCTTTGTAGGTGACCCAATATCGTTACCTTGGTATCGTAATGCGTAAATTTTCTTTTTACGCTTTTTGCAATATCATAAGCGCCACCATATTTATTCCCTTCGGAAACAATCACAATGCTTGAGGATTTTTTTCCATCTGCACCAGATCTCAACTTTGTTATCAAATCTTTTAAAGAAGTTTCTTTTTCTGGCAAAAGTACCGCCTCGGCTCCACTTGCAATTGCTGTTCTTAATGCTAAACACCCCGAGTCTCTACCCATTACCTCAATAAAAAACAACCTGTCGTGCGAGTCGGCAGTATCTCTAATTTTATCTATTGCTTCTATGATTGTGTTAACAGCGGTATCATAACCCAAGGTGAAATCGGACCCATAAAGGTCGTTATCTATTGTTCCCGGAATACCGATTACATTGATGCCAAATTTTTCGCCAAAACGCTTTGCCCCTGTGAAGGTTCCGTCGCCACCAATTACTATCAAGGCATCAATTTCTTTTTCCTTTAAGTTTTTATAGGCAATTTCCATACCTGCTTCTTCCTTAAAAGCTAAACACCTTGCAGTTTTAAGGATTGTACCACCCATGTGTAAAATGTTACTTACTGAGCGAGAATCCATTGCTTGTATATTGTTATCGATAAGGCCCTGATAACCTTGCGTTATCCCGAACATATTCCTACCGTGATAAATACCTGTGCGAATTACAGCTCTTATGCAAGCATTCATACCAGGGGCATCTCCGCCAGATGTTAGTACTGCAATATTTCTAATATTTGGTTCCATTATTTATATTATACGAATATAGTGTGTATTTTTTACACTAAGTAATTTTTTTTCATTATTTTTATGGATTAAATGAACAAGTGTATTTATTTTGTTCTAATATTATAAAATATAAAAACGATTTTGTCTTGAAAGAAGTATTACCTGTTTTCAACTCTGCGGTTTCAATTGATTGCGTGTTATTTGGTTTTGATGGTGGAGAACTAAAAATTCTACTCATAGAAAGAAACGAAGAACCTTTTAAAGATTGGTGGGCTTTGCCTGGTAATCTGATAGGGGAGGACGAAAGCGTTGAACAATCTGCCTCTCGTATTTTGCATGAGCTTACTGGTTTAAGTGATATCTACATGGAGCAATATTATACTTTTGGCGAGGTAAACCGACATCCACAAGGTAGGGTAATTACCGTTGCTTATTATGCGATGTTGAGATTGGGAGGCGATAAAGCACTAAAACCTCTTACTTCTTATGCTAAAAAAGCGCAGTGGATTAATGTGAAAGAACTGCCTAAGTTAGGTTTTGATCACCAGCATATCTTTGACAAAGGTTTAGAGAAAATAAAACGCAGAATTAAGCATTTGCCGATAGCATTTGAACTTTTACCTGAGAAATTTACCTTAACCCAGGTGCAAAATGTTTATGAACTTATTTTAGGTAAGAAATTAGACAAGAGAAATTTCAGAAAGAAAATATTAAGTTTTGGTGTGCTTAAGGAATTAAATGAAAAGCAAAAAGGGGTTTCATTTAGAGCAGCGACTTTATATAAATTTGATAGAAGGAAATACGCTAAACTATTTGGTAAAGAGATTTCTTTTTAAGGAAATTTCTTATCGCAATCAAAAAATTTCCCTGAACAACGAAATTTTTTATTAATAAATATATCAGGACAAAAATAATTTAAAATTCTTTGTTGGATTTTCGATTGGAGTGTTATATTTACACTATCAACCTAATATATGCAGAAATTCTACAAATTAACATTGATTTTTGTCGGGCTAATTGTGATGAGCATCTCTGTTCAAGCACATTGGGGTGATAGATCTTTGTTAAATTCTGTCAAACGAAATAAAATTGATTTAATCTCTTCTGGAAAGGATTGGGCTGGTTTAAACGCTAAACAAGCCACTAATTTCTTTAACTATCCAAATCCAGCCGTTACAGAAACGACTATTGCCTATACTTTAACTGCAAGGGCGAATGTCACGCTGAAGGTTATTGATTTAACAGGTAAACAACTAGCTCTCTTAGTGAAACAAGAACAAGCTGCCGGAAAACAAGAGTTTTATTGGGTGCTTGCTAAAAATAACATCACTTCAGGTATGTATATTCTATTGTTGCAAGTTGATAACAAGACTTACAGCAGAAAAATTATTGTTCAATAATAAAATCCTATCTTCTTTTTAGAGTAAAGCAATGACACGGCATCGAACAATGTTAGCCTGGCTTTAGGTTACTTGCCTACCGGCAGGCAGGAATCTTTTTTCGCGAAGAACTCAAAAGTATATCACTTCAATCCAATTTAGAATTGAGGGCCAGTGCTGATATTTGGAGTTGCATTAAAATTTAAAAACAGATCTTGAGTTCTACCAGTGTTAAAACTTAGCTATGCCAAGGTAATAAAAAAAGCCTCAATCAATGATGATTGAGGCCCTGAAAGTATTGTGATACCTATCTCTTGCTCAAATGGTAGTCAACCAAATCATCTATAGGTGAACGAATGATTTTACCAACCCCCATTTCATATCTATCTGCAACCAAACTTAATATGTCTCTAAAGCTATAACCAACAGAGCCCACACAGTTTAATTCGTAGTTTTTATAATTAGGATAATGAATTACCAAGTTTTCGAAGAATGCAGTAAAAGCATAGTCTACAACAGAGTGAGTGTAATCTTCGTAGTTTTCCTTGAAGTCGTATATGAACTTGCTAAAGCTAGCACAGAAACGGTTAGGTAAAGGTTTGTTGTAAATATGATCGAAAATATCTTCGTTAGTTAACGCATAATTGTCATAAAAACTTTCTCTTAGTCCTTTTGGCATGTAGCCTTTCATGTAATCGGCTAAAATCCTTTTCCCTATATAACTTCCGCTACCTTCATCACCAAGAAAGTAACCCAATGAATCAATGTTTAATGATATATCTTTGCCGTCATACAAACAAGAGTTCGTACCTGTTCCTAAAATAGCAGCAAAACCTTCGTTATCTCCTAGTAAAGCTCTGCATGAAGCTAATAAGTCGTGGCCAATCTTAATTTCTGCGTTCACAAAAATCTTTTGCATTCCATCTTCTACAGTTTTTCTTTTGGCATCGGTAGAGCAACCCGCACCATAATAATAAACTTCAGTTAATTTTTCCGGTTCAAGGTGATCTGGTAAGGCTGTTTTTAATGAGCTCTCAATGTAATCGCTGTCTACAAAATATGGGTTATACCCTTCAGTATTAAAATGGATTTTTCTCCCTGCTTCGTTGATCAAGCACCAGTTTGTTTTTGTTGATCCACCATCTGCAATAACTATCATTTTTGGTTTGTTAAGTTATGTAATAAGTAAAAAGTCTACCAATATATGTGGCTTTTTTCAAATAAAAAATTAAAATATAGTTTTTATTTTCTTAATGTTAAGTTTATGTATATGTTTTGATTAAGCGTTGAAATAACGGTTTTAACATAAAGTGTACTTTATACACTATTAACCTAAGAATTAGACTAAAAATTTGATTGGTTTTTTAGTCCGTGTAAAATTTTCAATAAAATAAAAAGCCCCAACGACTGTTAGGGATTTTTACTCATTATTAAAAAATTAACTGCGACTTAATTCTTATTGATGGTATAAGTTCTATTAAATTCATCCAGTTGGATAGTATAATTTCCAGCTACAGTAATATTGATATTTGCACCACCTTCTGCAATAGCTCCGGCACTGCCTCCGTAATCGTTGTCCCAACTTCCTTTAGTGAAGATAAATTTAAATTCACCAACAGTCATATTTGTAGTAACGGCCCATTTACCATTCCCACTGTATGTCATTGCTGGTAATAAGGCATTCCCGGCAGAATTATCCCAACCACCTGCAGTTGCATTACCGACTAAGAATATGGTGCCATCTGTAACCTTATATTTTAAGTTTTTGATATCTGTTCCATCCCATAGGACACGTTTTAAACCTGTTACACCAGGAACGGTAAAATTATTTTCTCCGGTTTCTAGCATTGTGCCATCTGTAGCACCTTTTCCATAATCTCTTTCCTGGTTAACTGGTCCACCACCATTTGGCCAATTAGCACCATCGATCATTTTCCATTCCTGACCAGTTGTTAGATTAACAAAGCCTAAGAATTTGTTAGTTGCAATAAGTGTTAAGCCTTGATTAGGAAAAACAGAAGGAGGAGTCCAACCAGCGGCAGTAGCTCCACCAACAGCCCCCATTCGTCCGGCTTGAACATAATATTTAAGATTTTTTTGGTCGAAAGTAACGCGGTACACACCACTTGCGCCATAGTTTTCAATATTGTCTTCATTTTCTACAGCCGCATCTCCAGGGCTACCTTTTTTCATACCCCAATCAGCAGAATTTAAACTGCCTCCTGGCCATTGTTGCTGGTTAAGGAATTTCAAACCTCCATTGCCTGCATTCAATTTGACATATATAAAGAATGTACCAGGATTTGAAGCATCAGGAATCATTGGTAAAGCATTTTCTGCAGTCCAACTTGCTGGTGTATCACCACCTACTAAGAATATTTTAACTTCTCTGGTAATTACTAAATCATTCACATAATCAGAAGTTTTTTTGAATGTCCCAGAAGTAGCCTCAACTGTCCATTGTAAAGCAACTGGCGTAGCTTCGTCAGTAAAACCAGCAGCTTTCATTTTATCGCTAATATCTTTGTAGCTAATTTGTGCCGCTGAGTCTAATCCTGCATTATCGGAAGTATAAGTAAATAATGGAGTAGAGAAATTTCCTCCCTTCGCCACAAATTTAATCTGATACTTAGTTAAATTAGTAGCAACACCAGCAAAAGATTTCTGCCATTTAAACTTCATGAAATCAGTTGTGGAATTTGGATTAATTACAACTGCATTACTTGAAGAAACTGGGCCATACAATATAAAATTGCTTACTCCATCTCCCATACGTGTTATTGATATGTTAAGTGTTGAGCTATTAACAGTTACATCACCATTGGTTGCTTGAACAATCCAAATCAAATCAGATTTAACATTGTCAGCTATGCCTTTACCTTTTAAAAGGTCATCAAGTTGCTTTTGGGTTAATGTTAAGGTAGCGCTGGTTCCATTATTATCAGAAGGAATTTCTAATAAAGGTGTATTTATATTGCCAGTTTTTAATGCAAGCACAACCTTGTAAGTAGGGGCGGTACTGACACCTGGTTTAGCGGCAGTCCAACTAAAATTAATTTTTGAATTAGGTATTGCAGAGTTTAATACTAGTAGTGTATTATTTACTGGAGCAGAAATAGATAATGTGCCAAGTGCTTCGCCCTGAGAAACATTATCAAAATCTGTTTTTTTACAACCAAAAGCAATTGCCACAACTGCTATTAAGGTATATAATATCTTATTTTTCATGTTGAGCTTAATTAAAAATGGTATAAGTAACTTCATTTACTGGGCCAGACGTTGGTACATTAGCTCCATTGGCATCTTTTACACTTCCCGTAAATTGATAAGAGAACTTGCCCAACTTTGTTCCTGCTGGGATGGTAATTAATTTTTCTGGTATAAAAGAATATGAATATAACATTGCTGATTCTTTAGTAGCAACTAAAGCAGTTCTAGTGGCAACAACCGTTGGAGTAGCTGCATCGTTATAAAAAGTTAAGGTAACTTTTACATCAAACATTCTTTGCAAGTTTTGATCTGTAGCTAAATCCTGATGAAAATAGACAGTAGTCATATCTGTATAATCCATTTTCGCAGGAAATACGCGGAATTGAGAAGCCGTAAATACCAAGGGATCAAACTTAAAAGGTTTAAAATCTATGGTTTGTTTAGTGCCATCCTTACTTTTTCCTAAAAAGCCGAAGTTAATTAATTCAGCAGGACTTTGTCCGAATAGCGTAGTGCCAGTAAATTTGAATGTGAATATATTTCCTGAAACCCTTGTCATTTTTGCAGATTCCGAAGAACTACCCCATTGGCCATTGGTTAAAGCATCTTTACCGCCTCCAACACCATCGTTAGAGAACATCCATAGATATACGTCTGTTTGTCCAGCCATAGGTGTTCCAGTTACATCTAGAGTCATGATAACCTCATCCTCAGCTGTAAAAGTTTTTGGGTTAAAAGTTGGTTGATTTTGACCAAACACAAATGCCACACTAAAGCTTAATATGATGGATAATATTAATTTTTTCATAATTTTTTTAGTTATCGATTACTTTTTAGTGAATTGATAGGTATAACTAACGATAGCTTTACCGTTAGATTTTTTAACTTTTTTGAGGTAAAATTTGCCAGTTTTTAATTCGGCATAAGAACCCAAAGTCAATTCCGAAATAGCTGTTCCATTTTTTATGCTAATTACGGTCGGTGCCTTAGCATTATCTACCGACCAGGTTCCTGTATTAAAATCAGAGATTTTCGGAGCATTACCAGGAGTAATCGTAAATGTTGTAGGCGTACCACTTGCGTCACCCTGTAAAGCAATTACTAATTCTTTATAAGGATAAACATTGGTGATGTCTAGCTCCTTGTAAGGAAAACCTTTTGTAGCCGCATCTTCATCTTTTTGAGTTACCTTGGATAACGTCCAAGTACCTTGTAATTCTTTTAGAATGTTCTCTTCGGCACCGATTGGACCAAATTCTTCGGGCTTGCATCCCCAAAATGACAGGAAGCATAGCGCTAATAGGATATATTTAACTTTTTTCATTTTAATATTTTTAATTAGTTACAACCACCTTCTATATTTCTCTGGAAACTAGTATTACTTGCCATTTCTCCTTGTGGAAATTGCAAGATTAAACCAGGACAATTCCAAACTGCGCCTCGTTTGTCGATGTTTTCGCCTTTGGCACCAATTCTCTTGATTTCAGAAAGCCTATTTCCTTCACCGGCTAATTCGATGCTACGCTCAAAACGAGCATTACTTTTAATCAAACTTGCAGAAGAGGCTAAAGGAATAGTTTTTGTGCCCGCATAAGCCCTGTTTAAAATATCATTGATATCTTGAGCGCCAACTGTTAAGTTTGTTCCTGTTTCAGCGGCAGATTCTGCTCTAATCAATTTCATTTCAGTTAAATATAAAACTGGCACCTCAATATGATCAGCATTATATTTTTTAATAGCAATAATTCCTGGATATTTAACAGTTTCAAATAAGGCTTTTCTAGTATCATTTGCTGTATTGACACTGGCATAAAAATCTGTGGTAAACCGTAGCGTTGGTGCATTATTATCAGATCTGAATTGACCTTTTAATTCACTACCTGGATCGTAACCATTCTGAGTGTAAATTATTCTGAAAATACTCTCTTTTGAGCCTGTCGTTGCAAATCTTGATGCATAAGTGTCTAAAACAAACTTATTGCTTGTAATTACTTGGTTCGAATATAGATACGCATTTGCAAAATCGTTCATCTGAAAATAAACTTTTGCTAATAGTGCTTTTGCTGCCCATTTAGTTGCATAACCGCCATTATCGTCAGGAAGTTTTACTTCTGCAACTTTTAAATCAGCAATAATTTGGTCATAAACTTGTTTAACAGTTGCACGCACACCTGCATCAATTGCCGTACTTGTTCTAATAGGAACGCCTAAATGGGAGTTGTCTGCTGTAAATCCATAAGGTTGAGCAAATAATTGAACAACTTGAAAATGGGTTAGGGCTCTAATAAATTTTGCCTGCCCTTCAAGGTTGTCCTTAACACTAACAGCTTTGTCCAAATTTTCAAGAACTGTATTTGCTCTAAAAATAGTTTGATACATATCTGTATACATTCCATTTTTATAATCTCCAAATACCGAAGTTTTGCGACCAAAGATCTCGCCGAAATCGCCATTAAGTAATGAACCGTTTAATTGATCTGCAAGTAATTCGTTTATTGCTTGGATTTTACCACCAAACATATTACCGCCACCAACTATTTGATAGGCTGAATTCATTACAGATTTTAAACCTGTTTCATCAGCAATAGCTACATCTTTAGGAAGAGATTCAATAGGAGGGGTCTCCAAGAATTTCTTACATCCAGTACTTGCAACTGTTATAACAGAAAGTACTATGAATGATTTTAAAATATTTTTATAATTGATTTTCATTTCTTTATCTATTAATATCTATCTAAAATGAAGTTGATAATCCAAACGTCAACGATTTTTGTTGAGGAGTAGTTAAGTAAGTTACATTTGGACTCATGTTTCTATCTTGAGGATTTTCGAAATCCCTAGCAATTTCTGGATCACCGCCTGGATATTTACTGAAAGTTAACAAGTTCATACCAGTAGCAAATACTTTTAAACTTTGTAATCTTAGCTTTTTGGTGAATGTAGCAGGTACATTATAAGATAGAGTTACCTCTCTTAAGCGTATAAATGTTGCATCGTACAAAAACATGGTTGAGTTGTATTGCCATTCACTTGATAAACCAGCATAAGTTGCTGGGTTTAGGGTTAATCGAGGGAAATCAGCTATATCACCTGGTTTTCTCCAGCGATTAGCAATGTCAGTTCTAATATTCCAATCTGTCACTACCCCTAACTGGCGTTTAGCAGATGCATCATAAAGATTTCCGCCAATTGCAAAAGTGAATAATGTATTTAATTCAAAACCTTTATAAGTAAAAGTGTTAGTTAAACCACCAACATAATCTGGCAAGATTTTTCCAACAGGAACACGGTTGTCTAACGAAAAGGTTTTAGTTTCAAAACCATTTTTATCTAGCCAAATTGGTAAGCCATCAGCAGGGTCAACACCATGATACCTAACTAAATAATTAGTCCCAATAGGATAACCTACTGCAATACGAGTATCGTTAGTACCGCCACCAACAGCATCAGGCGTTAAACTACCTAAGCTTAAAACCTCATTATAATTTTTAGATGCATTTAAACGCGTAACCCATTTAAAATTATCTGTTTGAATGTTTATCGTATTTAAGCTCAGTTCATATCCTTCATTTAAAATTTCTCCAACATTTAAATAACCAGTAGCAAAGCCTGTAGAAGGAGAAATCCCACCATTAATTAAAGCGCCGTTAGTGTTTTTCTTATAATAAGAGAATTCGCCACTGATGCGTCCTTTAAATAAACCGAAATCTAATCCCAAATCAAGATTTCTTCCTTCTTCCCATCTTAAAGCAGGATTGGCAACATTAGTTGGGAATAAAACAGGCTGACCATTATAGCTACCAGAAAACTGGAAGTTTTGATAATACTGAGCAGAAGGGAAACTTGAACTGCCAACTAATCCATAACTAGCTCTTAGCTTTAAGTTGCTAATTACTTTGCTGTCTTTTAAAAAGTTTTCTTGACTGATATACCATGAAGCAGATGCAGCTGGGAAATAGCCATACTTATTTTCTGGGCCAAATTTAGATGAACCATCTCTACGAGCTAGTACTTCTAAATAATATTTATTATCGTATGAATAATTAATACGTGCAAATAAAGAAGCGAATGTGTCTCTTTGAAAACCATTGTAGTAAAGCAGGCTGTTAGTTGATGCTAAGCCTTGCATTGCTAGATATAAGTTGGTTTTGTTTTCCGAAAATGGCTCTGTAATAGTAGCACCAGTAGCAGAGATCCCATTTGGATAGGTGTTTTTATAAGAGAATTGAGATTCTGCCCCAACTAAAAACTTCAGTTTACTTTTGGCATCTAATTGCCAATCATACGTTACCGTACCTGAAAAATTACGATTAAATATTTTAGTAGGATATAGTGTAGCACTACCATTAGTGGTACCTGCTAATGCAGCTGGCGTATAAATATTGTCTTGAACATCCAGGTTATCCATATTAGCAATACCTTTAATACTTAAGTTTTTAATAGGGATTAATTCCATTGTAATTCCTGCCAATAAGCGTTCATTCCTAGTTTTCCAGTCTAATAATCCTAAATTTCTTGAAGGGTTAGCTCCACCACTAAAGAAAGTGCCATCTGCATTTCTTACAGGATAGATAGGTAAAGCTGTAGACATTGCGTCCCCAAGACCGCCACCCCAAGCTGCATTTACGCGTTGGTTGATGCCTTTATCATAACCTATATTAATACTTGTTGAGAAATAAGAAGTAGGTTTAATATCAAAGTTTGTTCTAAAGCCATAACGCTCGTAAGAGTTACCAACCAAGAAACTTTCGTTATCGCTGTAATTAGCAGATATGTAAGATTTAATTTTATCAGTTCCTTGACTAAATGAAACAGCTTGATCGTTTGATTTACCTGTTTGCGTTAATATACCCCACCAATCTGTGTTGTTCTGTTGAGCCTGGTCCCAAGTTAGGCCTCCTGGCAGAGATGCTAAACCAGTATTGCCATCATTATTCCAAGCTTCTTGGCGCAACTGCAACCATTCAGCACCGGTAACGAATTCAGGTTTATTTGCATAAGTACTTAATCCATACTTAGATGATAATGAAATTCTTGGTTTTCCAGTTTTACCTCTTTTAGTAGTAATTAAAATTACACCATTCGCGCCACGAGAACCGTAAATGCCAGCTGCACCGGCATCTTTTAAAATCTCTACAGATTCAATATCATTAGGATTAATAGTAGCCAATGGATTTTGATTCATTGCACCACGGTTTCCAGTAATAAATGGATCTGAAGTTACAGGGATACCGTCAACTACATATAATGGATCACCGCCAGCACTTATAGAACCAATACCTCTAATTCTAATTACTGAACCGCTACCAGCTAAGCCACTACCTTGAGTAACTTGTACACCTGGAGCCTGTCCTTGTAAGCTTGCTTCAAAACTGGGTGTTGGTAATGATGTTAGTTTATCACCACTTACTTTGGAAATTGCACCGGTTACTTCACGTTTGGTTTGTGTACCATAACCCACAACGATAACTTCATTAAGGTTTTGAGATTCTGGTTTTAGATCGAAATTCGCTACCACATTTCCAGCACCTACTGTAACTGCTAATTTGGTAGGAGCGTAGCCGATATACTTTGCTGTTAAAGTATAAGTTCCGCTTGCTAAGCCAGTGATTTTGAAGTTTCCACTGTTGTCAGTAATTGTTAACTTTTGTGTTCCGTCTACCTGAACTGAAGCGCCAGGAACAGGAAGTTTTGATTCGTCAACAATTTGGCCAGAAATGCTTCCGGTTTGCGCATAAGTTGTCAATGTGCAGAGTGCAAAAATCATCAACATACAAAGCTTAATTGGGTAAAATACTTTCATAGAAAAAGCCCGTTTTAAAGGTGAAAT
>SEDG01000034.1 GCA_004295885.1 Pedobacter sp.
AAAAAAAAGCCCTAATGATTTGAGCATTAGGGCTAAATATGTTAATTGAAATTATACGCCTAACAATAATCTAGCTGGGTCTTCTAATAATTGTTTAACTCTTACTAAGAAACCTACAGACTCACGTCCATCGATAATTCTGTGGTCATAAGATAAAGCAATGTACATCATCGGACGAATAACTACTTCTTTATTTTCTGCAATAGGACGCTCAATAATATTGTGCATTCCTAAAATTGCAGATTGAGGCGCATTGATAATTGGAGTAGACATCATCGAACCAAATACACCACCATTAGTAATTGTAAATGTTCCACCTGTCATTTCATCAATTGTTAATTTGCTATCTCTAGCTTTTGTTGCCAACTCAATCACAGTTTTTTCAATCTGTGCCAAGCTCATGCTTTCTGCATTTCTAATAATTGGCACAACCAATCCTTTTGGTGCAGAAACTGCGATAGAAACATCTACAAAATCATTGTAAACAACTTCTTCACCTTCTATGCGAGCATTAACTGCAGGAAAATCTTTTGCTGCTTCACAAACGGCTTTAGTGAAGAAACTCATAAATCCTAAGCCAACGCCATGTTTCTCTTTAAATTGGTCTTTATATTTAGCCCTTAAGTCCATGATTGGCTTCATGTTTACCTCATTAAATGTGGTTAACATGGCTGTTTCATTTTTAACGGTTACTAAACGTTTAGCAACTGTTTTACGCAAAGGCGACATTTTTTCTCTACGCTCACCTCTAGAACCTGCAACTGCTGGAGCTGAAGTAGCTTTAGGAGCTTCAACTTTCGGACTAGCTGCTTTTTCAGCCTTCTGTGCGTCTTCTTTAGTAATTCTACCATCAACACCTGTTCCTTTTACAACGCCTGCATCAACACCTTTTTCTGCCAAAATTTTAGCAGCAGATGGAGATGGAGTTCCTGTTGCATAGCTTTCGCCAGATTTTTCTGCAACTGGTGCACTAACCTTATCAGCAACTGGTGCTGCCGGACTTTCAGTTTTTGCTGGTGCTGCAGCTGCTCCACCTTCTTCAATTGAACAAACTACTGCTCCAATTGGTAAAGTATCGCCTTCGGCAGCTACAATTTTTAAAGTTCCTGCTTTTTCTGCTGTTAATTCGAATGTTGCTTTATCAGACTCTAACTCTGCGATGATTTCGTCCATTTCAACAAAATCTCCATCGTTTTTAACCCAACGTGATAAAACTACTTCTGTAATCGATTCGCCAACTGGCGGAACTTTTATTTCTAAACCCATGTCTTTATATATGTTGTAAAGTTTTAAGGTTGAAATGTTGCAACGTTGAAATGTCTCACATCTCAAATCTCACATCTCAAATCTCTTTAATCTATATTTACTAATTTTTTGGTTGCTTTTGCTGCAGTTTCTTTTACTTTTTCTGTTACTGGCACATCAAAAGCACTTGCAATAATGTAGGCTTGCTGATTGGTGTGTTGTTTTGCATAGCCTGTTGCTGTACTGCTGCTTTCTTTTCTAGAAATTACGTCCATTTGGCTAAATGAAGTTTTTCTCAATTTGCGCAACAAGTAAGGCCAAGCACCCATGTTTTCTGGTTCTTCTTGTACCCAAACTGCATCTTTAGCATTTTTATAACGTTTGTAAACAGCTTCCATTTGGTCTACAGGAGTTGGATACAATTGTTCAACACGCACTAAAGCAACATCACCTTTGGCATTTGTTTTTTGTGTTTCTAACAATTCGTAATAGATTTTTCCACTACAGAAAACAACACGTTTAACATCTGCTGGTTTTACGTTCGCATCATCAATTACTTCTTTAAACTTACCTTCTGTAAAATCTGCAAGCGGACTAACGCAAAGCGGATGACGTAATAAACTCTTAGGACTGAACACCACTAAAGGTTTACGGAAATCGCGTTTAAATTGACGACGTAAAGCGTGGAAAAAGTTAGCAGGTGTTGTACAGTTAGCAATTTGCATGTTGTAATCTGCACAAAGCTCCATGAAACGCTCAATACGAGCAGATGAATGTTCTGGACCTTGACCTTCGTAACCGTGAGGCAACAACATTACCAATCCATTTTCTCTTTGCCATTTTGTTTCCGCACTAGCAATATATTGGTCTACCACAATTTGTGCACCATTAAAGAAATCACCAAATTGAGCTTCCCAGATGGTTAAAGCATTCGGATTTGCCATAGCGTAACCATATTCAAACCCTAAAACGCCATATTCTGATAAGTGTGAATTGTAAATATCAAATGGTGCTTGTTGTTCAGAAACATTTGCTAACGGTGTGTATTCTTCTTCCGAATCTTCTAAAGTTAAAACCGCATGGCGATGTGAAAAAGTTCCTCTCTTAACATCCTGTCCGCTTAAACGAACTCTTTTACCTTCAGCTAATAATGTCCCATAAGCTAGTTGCTCACCCATTGCCCAATCGAAAACATGAGTGGTTGTGGCCATTTTATTACGTTCGTCAAATAATTTTTCAATCTTTTTGAAGAACTTTTTATCAGATGGAAGTGTAGATATTCTTTTGGCAACCTCTAATAAAGTTGTTTTCTTTACCGAAGTATCTGGAGAAACATCAAAATCTTTTGCTGTTGCTAAACGCATATCCGCCCAAGCACCACCAAATTTAACATCGCTATAAGTTGATGTAATTTCCTTTGCCTCATTTAAACGCTCTTGTAAAAGACCTTTAAATTGTTTTTCCATTTCCTTAGCCAAACCAGCTTCTAATTCGCCAGTTTTAGTTAATTTTTCGATATAAATATCTCTTGGATTAGCGTGTTTCTCTATCGCTTTGTATAACAATGGTTGAGTGAATTTAGGCTCATCCGCTTCGTTGTGACCAAATCTGCGGTAGCATAAAATATCAATAAACACATCATTTTTATATTTCTGACGATACTCCATTGCTAAATTAATGGCATAAACCAAAGCTTCCACGTCATCTCCATTTACATGGAAAACTGGCGATAAAGTTACTTTAGCAATATCGGTACAGTAAGTACTCGAACGGGCATCTTTATAATTAGTAGTAAAACCAATTTGGTTGTTAATCACCAAGTGGATGGTACCACCAGTTTTGTAACCTTCCAAACTAGCCATTTGTATCACTTCATATACAATTCCTTGACCTGCAACAGATGCATCGCCATGAATTAATATTGGTGCTAAGCGACTATTGTCGCCACCATATTTGAAGTCAATTTTAGAGCGAGACATTCCCTCAACAACTCCATTTACTGTTTCTAAGTGAGATGGATTTGGACATAAGCTCAAATGAACATTTTTACCTGCATTAGTGGTTACGTCTGTTGAATATCCCAAGTGGTACTTCACATCACCCCCAAATGGAGAATCTGCGCTGTAACCTTTACCTTCAAACTCAGCAAAAATATCCTTATAGGTTTTTTGCATAATGTTTGCCAATACGTTCAAACGACCACGATGTGCCATTCCAATCACAAACTCTTCAATACCCAGTTCAGCTCCCTTTTCAATTACCGAATCTAATGCTGGGATAACTGCTTCTGCACCTTCTAAGGAGAAACGTTTTTGCCCTAGAAATTTAGTACCTAGAAAGTTCTCGAAACTTACCGCTTCATTCAATTTAGTCAGGATGCGTTTTTTCTCATCAATAGAAAACTTAGGCGTATTACGTTCGCTTTCCATCTTTTGCTCAATCCATTTTAAAATTTCTGGCGTACGAACATATTTATATTCAGCACCAATAGAAACGCAATAAGTTTGCTCTAGAAACGCAACAATTTCGCTCAATTTTGCAGGCGCACCAATACCAGTTTCAATAGCAGAATTAAATACAGTATTTAAATCGCTCGCTGCTAAACCAAAGTTTTCAATTGCTAGAGTTGGCGTATGTTTACGTCTTTCTCTAACTGGGTTTGTTTTAGTAAACAAGTGACCACGTTGACGGTAACCATTGATTAGGTTAAGAACATTTATTTCTTTTAAAAAATGCTCAGGAGCTTCAGTACTTACTGATGTAGCATCAGAAGTCCTGCCAAAATCAAAGCCTTCAAAGAATTTTTGCCAGCCAAATTCAACTGAATTACGGTCTTCTTTATAGCTTTGGTATAAGGATTCTATATATTCGGCGTTGGCGCCATTGAGATAAGATAAGTTATCCATTTGTGTAGTATTTTCGATAAGTATTGCAAAATTAGGATTTTACCTTAAAAAATGGCAATAAACTTAACAATTAAATTAAATAAAAACCTGTTTTTTAGCGAACAGAAAAGTTAGGCTCTAACAGCTTGGCTATAAAGACCTTTAGGGTCAACTATTTTAAGGAGTTTTTCAAAATTGAAACTATTAGTCAAACGTTGGTCGTTTCCAACACCTGCTATATTTGCCCAATTTCCCCAGTTGCTTGCAGGATTATAATCAATCAGTTTTTCTTCGAAATAGGCCGCCCCCATTACCCAGCTTAAACCTAATTCGTAAACTAGATAAGTAGCCACTAATTGTCTAGCCGCATTGGTCAAGTAACCTGTTGTATTTAGCTCATACATCATTGCATCTACCAAAGGCTGACCAGTATTTCCATTTTTCCAAGCTTGTAATAAATCATTGTCTACCTGAGGCAAGCTTTTCAAGTTTGAAGTAAATCCAGCTGGTTTAAAAAATGTATTTCTATATTTCTTAAACATAAAACGATAATAATCACGCCACAAAAGCCCTAAAACAATCTGGTTAAAATAAGGCTTTAAACCATAACTTGCTTCGGCTTCCTTCATTTTCCAATAAACCTCCCTTGGAGACAAACAACCCAAAGCTAACCAAGCCGACAGTTTAGAAACTACTTCGTTCTTTTTTAAAGATGCATTAGACAAAGCCATGTCTTCGCCTGTATGCAAAAAATCATGCAAATGTTTAAACGCCTCTTGCTCACCACCTCTAAACTCAGAATTTTCATTCAAAGTTGGCAACTCTTCATTTACGATAAGCTCATTTAGCATAGGCAATTCTCCCCAAGCAGCAACATTTACAAAGTTGATTTTTTCAGGAGTTAAAAAGCAAGGCTTTACAATGGCATCACGTTCAGTTTTCTTTTTAAACTGAGCAAAAACGTCAGGTATATCCTTGATAGGAAAGGGTAAATCTTCTTTATTATACAGCGTATGACCAATAAAATGCTTCAAATTCACCTTTTGTTTCCAAAGCAAATCTTCAACGTGGGTAGATACAGCCGTCTCTTCGCTAGCTACTTCCCTATGATGGTAAACTTCTGTAATTTCATATTCGGCGACAAGCTTTGGCAATAAATCTTCAGGCTTACCTTGGGCAATTAAAATATCACCGCCAAATTTTTGGAATGACTCGCGAATAGAGGCCACGCTTTCCAAAAGAAATTGAGCCCTAGTTGCTCCTGTTTTGATCGTATGATAGCGAGAATGCTCAAAATGACGTGGGTCGAATATATAAACTGGCAAAATTTCGTCGGCCTTGGCAATGGCTTCCACTAGCATTTCGTTATCATGCAGGCGTAAATCATTCCTAAACCAAACTAAAATCTTTTTGCTCATATCCGTAGCCATTTATATTGGCTTGCAATTTGCACAAAATCCCGCACTTAGTAGTCCAAACATCTTATTTTTTACAAATCGATAACACATTCTAACGGAAAACGGAAGATGCCTATCTGCAGGACCGGCAGGTAAAACGGAAAATGGCATTTAGCTTACCAAGAGTTCAAAAATGACAGTGGGCAATATTACACCAATGAACTTATGAACAACTGAACTATAAAGAAATTACTATCTTTCGTAAACCAAAAATGAACATTTAGAGTATATATAGTATGGCAAAGAACATTCTCATAACTGGTGCAACTGGTTTAGTGGGCAAACAACTTATTCCTGCATTGCAAGCTAAAGGTTACAAAATTTCCATCTTATCGAGAAAACTAACCAAAATAAAAGATGTGGATGTATTTTTATGGGATGTTTATAAGCAAACGATAGATACAAATGCTTTAAAGGATATAGATACAATTATTCATCTAGCCGGAGAAGGCATTGCAGACAAAAAGTGGACTGACGAACGCAAAAAGGAAATTATCGACAGTAGAGTTTTATCTGCTCGACTTTTATATCAAACCATTCAAGAAACAAAGGCGCAAGTAACCACATTTATATCAGCTTCTGCTGTTGGTTTTTATGGGGATAGAGGTAGTGAGATTTTAGCAGAGACAAGTGAGCCTGGGCAAGGTTTTTTATCAGAATGCTGTAAATTATGGGAAAGTGCTGCAAATGAAGGTGTTGAATTAGGCATAAGAGTAGTAAAAATTAGAATAGGCTTAATTTTAAGCAAAGACGATGGCGCTTTAAAAGCAATGGAAACTCCTATTAAGTTTTTTGTTGGCGCACCACTAGGTTCAGGAAAACAATGGATGCCGTGGATACATTTAGACGACATCGTAAAAATCTTCACCAAAGCTGTAGAAGATGAAAAAATGAGTGGTCCTTATAATGCTTGTGCACCATTCCCAGTTTCGAATAAATTTCTAACAAAAGCAATTGCAGGAAAATTAAATCGACCTGTTTGGCCAGTACATATTCCTAAATTTGCCCTCAAGGCAATTATGGGCGAAATGAGCATTTTACCGTTGATGAGCAATAATACCATAGCCAATAGACTTTTAGAGTCAGGCTACAAATTTAGCTACGTTAATTTAGATGATGCTTTAAATTCAATTTATAATGAAAAAAGAGATTAGCATTTGCTGGTTAAGAAGAGATTTACGTTTAGCAGATAATGCGGCTTTGTATCATGCCTTGAAGGGGAAATATCCTGTTTTAGTTTTGTTTATTTTTGATAAAAACATTCTTAAAAAGCTGGATAATAAAAGTGATGCTCGAATAACATTCATTTATCAAACCTTGGTCGATATCCAAGAACATTTAAAGGAAAAAGGCTCTTCATTGTTGATGAAATTTGATACACCTGATAAAGCTTGGCCAGAAATTTTAACTGAATATGATGTTAAAGGCGTTTATACAAATCACGATTATGAACCTTATGCTACAAAACGAGACGATAGTTTAGCTGAGTTTTTAAGAAGCGAGGACGTGCCTTTTCGCACCTACAAAGACCAAGTTATTTTTGAGAAGAGTGAAATTGTGAAAGATGACGGCAAACCATATTCTGTATTTACACCTTATTATCGCCAATGGCTGAAGAAGCTGAATGATTTTTATGTTAAATCTTATCCGACGGGAAAATATCTAAAAAACCTGCATCAAACAATCCCACTTCCATTTTTGACTTTAAAGGAGTTAGGGTTCGAAAAATCAAATCAAGAATTCCCAGCTAACAATTTTGAGAAAAAACTAAAAGACTATGATAAAGAACGTGACTATCCAGCAAAAGATGCTACAACACATCTTGGTTTGCATTTAAGATTCGGAACGGTGAGCATTAGAGAGGTAGTTCGTGAAGCACAAGACCAAAAAGCTGACAAATGGCTTTCTGAGTTGGCTTGGAGAGAGTTTTACATGATGATTTTGTGGCATTATCCACATATTGTTGACCATGCATTTAAACCTGCTTACGATAATATTAAGTGGAGAAATAACGAAACTGAATTTAAGGCTTGGTGCGAAGGAAAAACAGGCTACCCAATAGTTGATGCAGGGATGCGCCAGTTAAATGAAACTGGCTTTATGCATAACCGTGTGAGGATGGTAGTGGCCAGCTTCCTCTGCAAACATCTTCTGATAGACTGGCGATGGGGAGAAACCTATTTTGCTGAAAAACTGCTAGATTATGAACAAGCCAGTAATGTTGGTGGTTGGCAATGGGCTTGTGGCTCTGGCAATGATGCGGCACCATATTTCAGGGTTTTTAATCCCGAATTACAGCTTAAAAAATTCGACCCAAAAATGGAATATGTTTTTAGATGGGCTCCTGAATATAAAAATGCATTGTCACCGATCCCAATAGTTGAACATACTTTTGCGAGGGATAGAATCTTGGCAGCATTTAAAAAAGCATTGACATAAAAAAAGCCATCAACTTTAGGTTGATGGCTTTTAAAAATATTTTTGTTTTTAGTTAGTTACATCAACTAACTCAATATCGAAATCTAAAACTGAACTTGCAGGAATATTTGCTTGGGCAGTAAGTCCATACCCTAAATCTGAAGGAACAAAAATTCTAACTTTAGCTCCCTTTTGCATTCCCAATAAAACTTCCCATCCCTTTATTAAACTTACTAATGGTGATGAAATAGTATTCTCACCACTTGTATCGAAAACTGTTCCATTTAATGTCCGACCAGTATATTTCACAACAATTGTTGAAGATATATCAACAGTTTCTCCCTTACCTCGAGTAATTGGAATATAGTAAACTCGCAATGGGCTTTTAGTTGCCGCTAGTCCTTTTGCAGCCAGGAAATCAACGATTCGCTTATCATCTATTTGCCATTGAGTAGGTAAAATATCAGTAGCAATATCAGAAATAATTACTTCGTTAGATGGAACAACACCAGTTCCATTTTTACCATAGGCTAAATACGACGGTAAAATCACACGTACTTTCGATCCTCTATTAACTCCAGCCAACGCTGTCCTGTAAGCTTCTGGACTTAAATACCCAAGATAGGTACCTTCATTATAATAAGCTTTTGTAGCATAGTAATTCTCACCTGTAAGAGAAGATATACTTAGATTATACAGGACTGAATCTTTATTTAACATAGGCGCACCGGTTCCTTGAGTTATTGTTTGAAAATAAAAACCTGAAGGATCTTTAGTCATCGTTAGGTTATTCTTTTTAATGTATGCCTGAATTTTAGCATCATCTATCCTTTCTATAGATTCATACTCCTTTTTACAAGAGTTAAAAAGAATCATCATGCCCAACAAGGCCAAAGTGTATGTAGTTATTTTGCGCATTTTTATATTATTGTGCATTGATTAAGTCAATTGTGAAGTCTAGAACCGCATTTTTTGGAATGCCCGCTCCTGGAGATGTATTACCGTAGGCTAGAGCAGAAGGAATGATCAACCTGATTCTACCGCCTTTCTGTATCAATGGAATACCGATTTGCCATCCCTGTATTAAATTACCTAAAGGGAACGAATTGTTTCCTTTATCAAAACCAGTTCCATTTAAAAGTTTTCCCTCGTAATTTACCGTAACAGTGGTCGATGAAGTGAAATTCGTATTCCCTGAACCTGGAGCTAAAATTTGATAATATAGTCCAGAACTATGTTTTACAGCAACTATACTATTTTTAGCTATAAAATCTACTATTAATCCGTCGTCGGTTTTCGCCTGCTTTTCTGCATCATATGAATCTTTTTTACATGCAGAGAATGCTCCAACAATTAAAAAAAGACCAATTATCATTCTGGTTTTTAACATAATTGCACAAAAATAAGCTTTTATTGCTGATAGCGCAATTTTTAACCAAATTTAACAAATGAGGGATACGCGGGTGGCAGGAATAGAGAATGGGAAATAGTGAATCGGCTACACCTATTCCCTATTTCCCATTTCCTTTTCTCCCCTCTTAAAAGATATATTTATTCGCTTCTATAATTTGTTGCGCAACATTCTGACGAGCTTGTTTCACATTAAATGGTTCCATTTTAGTAAACCTACGTAAACCAACCAACATCATTCGTTGTTCATCGCCTTCTGCAAATGCCCATAACGCTTCTTTCCCCGCTTTATTCGTGCCATCAACAGCTTCTACGAAATAGATTTTCATCATATCGATTTGGCCTTTACAAGCTTCTTCACCTTTTAATGAAACTAGTTTCTCTGTTCTTAGCATAGCTGATTCGGCGATGTAAACATAGCTTGCCATATCGGCGATGTTCATTAAAATTTCTTGTTCTTTAGATAAACTCATCATCAGCTTCTGAACCGCAGCTCCCGCTACCATCAAAGTTGCCTTTTTAAGATTTGAGATGATTTTCTTTTCTGCGGCAAATAAGGTCGTATCCTCTTCTCCAAAATCAGGAATGGACATCAGCTCTGCTGCGACTGCTGTTGCCGCAGTCATCAAATCTAGCTCGCCTTTCATTGCACGTTTTAACATCATGTCAACTGTTAAAAGTCTGTTGATTTCGTTTGTGCCTTCGAAAATTCTGTTGATACGAGCATCACGGTAAGCCCTATCCATTGGCGCATCAGCACTAAAGCCCATACCACCATAGATTTGAACACCTTCGTCAGTTACATAATCCAATACTTCAGATCCCCAAACCTTTAAAATTGCACATTCTACGGCAAATTGCTCAGTAGATTTCAGTTTTGCTTTACCCGCATCCATTCCTCCAGCAACGAGCTCTTCATAAGCATCATCAATGTTTTGTCCAGCTCTATAATTTGCAGATTCTACAGCATAAATTTTTGCTGCCATCTCGGCGATTTTAAATCTGATCGCACCATATTTAGAAATCGGTCTATCAAATTGTATACGCTCATTTGAATAATTTACCGCTTGGTTTAAAACTTCTCTACTGCCACCAATTGCAGCTGCAGATAATTTAATACGTCCGATATTTAAAATATTTACCGCTATTTTGAAGCCATTTTCCCTATCAGAAAGCATATTCTCAACTGGCACGTGGCAGTCGTTAAAAAACACTTGACGAGTTGAAGAACCTTTGATACCCATTTTATGTTCTTCTGGATTCATCGTTATGCCACCAAAATCTTTTTCTACAATAAATGCAGTTAAGTTTTTGTCATCATCAATTTTTGCAAAAACGATAAAGATATCAGCAAAACCCCCATTGGTGATCCACATTTTTTGCCCGTTGATGACATAGTGCTTTCCATCTTCGGTTAACTTGGCCTTAGTTTTACCAGAGTTGGCATCGGAACCAGAATTTGGTTCAGTTAAGCAGTAAGAAGCTTTATATTCCCCTGTCCCCAACTTAGGAATATACTTAGCCTTTTGCTCTTCATTACCATAATAAAGGATTGGCAAAGTACCAATTCCGGTATGAGCAGAAAGCGCAACAGCAAATGAGTGACCAGCACCGCAAACATCAGCCACCAACATAGAGGTGTTAAAGTTTTTACCAAACCCTCCATATTCTTCAGGAATAGAAACTCCCAAGATACCTAGTTCACCAGCTTTATCCATCAATGATGGCATTAAACCTTCTTCTTGCGTATCAATCCTATCTAAAATTGGATTAATCTCTTGCGTTAAAAAATCGCGACATGTTTGCGCAATCATTCGTTGCTCTTCATCAAATTCTTCAGGAATAAATACATCCTGGTAAGTGGTTTCAGTAATTAAGAACTCGCCACCTTTAATTGTTTTTTTGTCTGTAGTTTCCATACTATAATGATTAAAGAGCAAGGAGCAAGGATTAAAGACCAAGCAGCCTACCCGATGTTTTATAAAAGTGTCTTTTTAAAAGTTGAAATCTTCTTTTGTAGTTGTATTATATCAAGCGTCAATTTTTCTATACCTATTTGATTTAAAAAATTCAAGTCAATAGACAACTGTAATTGTGTTTCTAGTTCAAATAAGGAGCCCAATGAGATTGAAAGAAAATGCGCAAACTCTTTATTTGAAGACCTTGAAGAACCTTCAGCAATATTAGAGGGAACTGAGATTGAACACCTAGAAATCTGAGAGATTAGACCAAACTTTTCTGAGGATGGAAAGCTATTTAAAACCAAATAAACTGATTTCGCAATTTTCATTCCCTCTTGCCAAATCTGCAATTGTCTAAAGTTATGCATCCTATTTTGCGCAATTTGTCATTGTTCCTTGCTCCTTTATCCTTATTCTTTAAAAAACCTCAAACACTCCTGCTGCTCCCTGCCCTGTTCCCACACACATCGTTACCATTCCGTACTTTTTGTTTTGTCTTTTTAGTTCGTTAAATATTTGTACGGACAGTTTCGCTCCCGTGCAACCTAGCGGGTGACCTAAAGCTATCGCCCCACCATTCACATTGATTTTACTTTGGTCTAAGCCTAACGTTCTGATGATGGCTAAAGATTGAGAAGCAAATGCCTCGTTCAATTCAATTAAATCCATATCGTCTTGCTTTAAACCAGCTTGTTTTAATGCTTTTGGAATAGCTTCAATCGGGCCAATACCCATAATTCTTGGTGGAACACCTGCAACACCATAGCTAACCAAACGAGCAATTGGCTCTGCACCTAGTTCTTTCATTTTCTTTTCAGAAACGACTAAAACGAATGCCGCACCATCTGATGTTTGCGAAGAGTTACCAGCCGTGATTACGCCATTAGCAGCAAAAACTGGTTTTAATTTGGCCAAAGCTGCAACCGTTGTATCCGCTCTCGGACCTTCATCCGTATCTACTACATAAGAGCGAGTTTGTTTTTTCATATTCGCATCTAGGTAGTTTTCATTGATGGTAATCGGCAACACTCCTGCTTTTAGATGTCCATTTTTTATCGCTTCAATCGCTTTTTTATGTGAGTTAAAAGAAAACTCATCTTGATCTTCTCTATTTACATTGTATTCTTTGGCAACCGCTTCGGCAGTTAAACCCATTCCCCAGTACCAGTCTGGATTAGTTTTGGCAACCTCCGGATTTGGAACCAATTTCCATCCACCAAATGGCATACCCGACATTACCTCTACACCACCAGCAACAATACAATCTGCCATTCCAGCTTTAATTTTTGCCACAGCTGTTGCAATAGTATCTAAACCCGATGCACAATAACGGTTAATGGTAACACCTGGAACTTTATCAGTATCCAAGCCCATTAGCGAAATCATTCGGGCAATATTCAAGCCTTGCTCTGCCTCTGGTGTAGCATTACCTACAATTACATCATCAATTTGCTCTTTATCCAAATTCGGAACCGAAGCCACCAATTCCCTAATTACATTTGCCGCCAATTCATCAGCTCTTGTAAAACGAAATACACCTCGTGGCGCTTTCCCCACTGCTGTTCTAAGTCCTGCTATTATATATGCTTCCATTTTATATGATTAAAGATTAAGGAACAAGGATCAAAGACCACATTTCCTAATCAATTTTATCTTTTTTAATTCATCTTTAAAGCTCCAGATCTTTAATCCTTGCTCCTTGTTCCTTTTTCTAATTAATTCCTCAAAGGTTTCCCTTTCGTTACTATACTCTGTATTCTTTCTAGAGTCTTCCTCTCTCCGCAAAGAGATAAAAAGGCTTCTCTTTCTAAATCCAAAAGGTATTGTTCTGTAACTTCTGTTGGCGATGATAGATCTCCACCGCACATTACCCAGCCTAATTTCTCTGAGATTTTTTTATCGTGTTCTGAAATATAACCTCCAGAATACATTGTGTTTGCACCAGCATAAACAATCCCTAACCCTTGTTTACCTAAAACTTTAATGTCTTTACGCTGAACAGGTTTCGTATAACCTGCCTCTGCCAGTTCAATTGCCTTAGCCTTAGCATCGGCAATTAAACGGCTTCTGTTCATGCTAATGGCATATTTGTCTTTTTGTAGGTAGCCTAATTCAAAGGCTTCAACTGCAGAAGTAGAAACTTTAGCCATTCCAATGGTCAAAAAGCGATCTTTCATTGTATTCTGTACAATTTGGTCTGCTTTGTATTCGTCTGACGCACGTAAAGCAAACTCCTTACTTCCGCCGCCACCGGGAATAACACCTACTCCAAACTCTACCAAACCCATATAAGTTTCTGCATTTAACTGCACAAAATCAGCGTGTAAACTAAATTCGCAGCCACCGCCTAAAGTTAAATTATGAGGAGCAACCACAACTGGAATTGATGAATAGCGTATACGCATCGATGTATTTTGGAACATCCGAACTGCCATATTTCAAGGATGATAAATTCATCAGTTCCTGGAACAGTTTTGTAGCTTTTCGATGGGATATCATAGTATTTCTTAACTCCATCTTCAATTTTATAGAATGAAGCATGTCCAGCAGCCAACATTTCAGTTACCCAGGCTGCTGGTGTGTGACCTAATTGTTTCATCCCATCCAGCGAAGCTTGAATACCAACAGCATCCCAAACTTCAAACGGACCTAAATCCCAACCAAAACCTGCTCTCATTGCATCATCAATGCGATACAATTCATCAGAAATTTCTGGAATACGGTCTGAAACATATTCGAACAAACCAAAAAATGATGCCCTAAATAATTCAGCGGCCTTATCTTTTCCAGTTGCAAAAACTTTCATTCTATCTGCAACTTTCTCAATGGTTTTAGTCATTTCTAAAGTGGCCGATTTTACTTTTTGCTGTGGACGGTACTCCAGTGTTTTTAAATCAAGCGCTAATATTTCTGTTTTGCCTTCTGGTGTTTTTGTCTTTTTATAAAAACCTTGTTTCGTTTTATCGCCCAACCAATTGTTGGCTTCCATTTGCTGAACATAGTCTGGAAGTTTGAACAAGTCGTGAGCTTTATCATTCGGACAATTGTCATATAATCCCTTTGATACTTTAATCATGGTATCTAAACCAACCACATCTGTGGTACGGAAAGTTGCAGATTTTGGCCTACCTAATGCTGGACCAGTAAATTTATCTACTTCCTCAACGGTTAGTTCCATTTTTTCTACCAAGTGTAATAAGGCCATGATAGAATAAACACCAACTCTATTCGCTATAAATGCAGGCGTATCCTTACATAAAACCGTTGTTTTACCCAAAAACTTATCACCATAATGCATTAAGAAATCTACCAGTTCTGGTTTAGTATGTAGAGTCGGAATAATTTCTAACAACCTTAAATAACGAGGTGGATTAAAAAAGTGTGTTCCGCAGAAATTAGCTTTAAAATCATCACTTCTACCCTCCGCCATCATATGGATTGGAATACCCGATGTGTTCGAAGTTACCAAAGTACCTGGCTTGCGGAATTGCTCTACTTGTTCAAATACTTTCTGCTTGATACCTAAATTTTCAACTACAACTTCAATTATCCAGTCGTAATTGGCAATTTTAGCCATGTCATCTTCAAAGTTTCCAGTGCTAATTCTTTTTAGAACGCTCTGCGAATAGATTGGTGACGGGTTTGTTTTAACAGCGGTTTGCAAAGCCGTATTTACGATACGATTTTTTACTGCTGGATGCGTCAAAGCCAATCCTTTTGCCTGCTCTTCTGCACTCAATTCCTTTGGAGCAATATCTAAAAGCAAAACCTCTACGCCAATATTGGCAAAGTGGCAGGCAATACGAGAACCCATAATGCCCGAGCCCAAAACAGCTACTTTATTTATTCTTTTCATCATTCTCTTTTATAGTTGCGTAAGCCAAGGTTAATTGGTTCACTTTATCTAAGGTTGATATCAATTGTTCTTTTTCTTTCGGACTTAGTTTATCGTTCAAATATTCATTGAAAGAGACCACAACGTTTCTAGCTAACTTTCTTTTTTCTATTCCGAATGGGGTTAAAAAGACTTTAACCGAACGTTTATCGCCGGTAGAAGTTTCGCGATAGATTAAGCCAAGTTCTTCCATGTTGTTCAACATTCTTGATAAACTCGTGGCTTTAACACCAAGCAAACCTGCCAATGCCGAAACCGCAGTTCCTTCTGCCTCAATATTGATGAGGACGTAACCTATTGCCTGTGTGATACCAAAGCCGCTGGCAATTTGGTTATAGGTATTGGAAACGTTTTGCCAAACCACCTTTAAAAAATAATCTACTGTTTCTTTCTGCTTCATTAATTGCTATGCTTGCATAACAAATTTATAGAATTAGATTTTAGTATGCAAATAGAAAATGAAAATATTTTCAAGAAAAAGGAAAGGTGAAATAAGAGAAAGGTTTATTTTTTGGAAGCGCAATTTGAAGCCTCGATTAAAGTTTGCTCCTGCTTTTGCTTCAATCTTTTTTAATTGCTCTTCGACTACGCTCAGCGTGACATTAAAAAAGGATTTCCGCTTCTCCCGATAGCTATCGGGCAGCGCTAAAGAAAAATGTTTGGGCTACTATGAGGGGTTGCAAACTGAACAAAGGACCACCTCCTTTGTTGTATAAACCTTATTGAAGCGGTATCCTTTGAGCGCAGCGAAAAGATTTAGCGGAAAGAAGGACTGAATGATCCGACAGGTGATGCCATTGATTTTCTAAAGATAAAAAAATAAGCGAGGAGATCTTTCATTTACTAAACAACTTTTAGCGCCCCGCCCTTCGGGCACCCCTCCAACGGAGAGGAATAAAAAAAGCGCCCCGATTGCTCGGAACGCTTTCTATTAAGAACTAGTTTGTACTAGTATAAAGTAAATTCTACTCTTCTATTTTGTTGGCGACCAGCTGGTGTAGCATTGGTTGCAATTGGTTGACTTTCACCGTAACCTGTTGCTTCAATTCTACTTGCATTAGCACCTTGAGATACTAAATAAGCTTTTACTGATTCTGCTCTGTCTTTAGATAAACGTAAGTTTAAAGCATCAGAACCTGTATTATCTGTGTGACCAGCTAATTTTAAGCTAAAGTTTTTCTCCATTAATAAAGCAGCAACTCTATTTAATGTAGGGTATGATTTTGCTCTGATAGTCGCTTTACCTAAATCGAATTCTAAGTTAGAAATTGCGTCAGCAACAACTTTACGATCAGCTTCAGTTACAATCACTCTTTCAGTTACTTGTGGCGCAGGAACTTTTAAAGGACAACCAGAACCATCAACCACGGTACCTGCAGGAGTTCCAGCACATTTATCCAATTTATCGGCAACACCATCGCCATCACTATCTTTTAATAAATCGTTCATATCAGAACGTAATCTTGCGTTTTCAGCTTTTTGAGCATCCAAGTCAGATTTTAAAGCATTAGCAGTGTTTTTAGCAGCAACAGCTTCATCATAAGTTGCAGCAGTTGGACTAAAGAAAGCTAATTGTTTTCCTTTACCTAAAGCAAACTCTAAACCAGCATAACCGTAGTTATATTTGTCGTTTGTACCTTTTGCATAACCATCAAATTGATCATTGTCAACAAAGTTGATCGTCCAACCTAAATCAAGATTAATTGCTTCTGTTAAGCGAAATTTAGCGCCAACACCTACAGGAATATTAAACCTGTTTTTGGTTGCTAATTCTGTTGTAACGTTACCTGCTGCCGAAGTTGTAGTAGTAGTGTAATTTACAAAACCACCACCTGCAGAAGCATAAAGTTGTGCATTGTTTTGTTGCTTAAACATACTCCAATTAAATAAATTTGCTACAGCGCTTAAACTTGCAGAATAATTTAAATCGGTAGAATAGGCACTAAAAGGACTTGCATTTACTGTACCATCGTTAAATGCTTCTGAATTGTCTCCTTTAATTGTACCTCTGTTTCCATCTAAACGTAAAGAGAATGACGGTGTAATTTGTTTTTTGATATACAAGCCATAGCCAAAGGTGTTTCTCCAGTTTGAATAATCGTTTTGGGCACCTAGTGGAGAGATACCAGTAAGTACTCCTGCATTAACTCCGATAGACCAAGTTCTAAATGGTTGAGATGTTGTAGTTGTAGATTCTTGTGCCATTGCAGAAGAACCAATAAATAAACCAGCTAAGGCAACTGGCAAACATTTTAAAAATTTCAGTTTCATAATATTGATTTGTAAATAAGCGTTCTTGTTTATTCACAAGCCTTTAGGCAATAGCTATACCAAAAACTGGTGTGCCAAAGATTTATTATGCCATACCAACCTAAATGACAGCGGGTTAAGTAGCCATTCTATTTATTTAAAAAATGTTAAAAAATGTTAAACGTTGTGTAGTTTGCTATACAAATTGAACTAAAAAGTGTTGGGAGGACCCCAAACAAACAAATGCTTATTTTGTTTGATTTACGGGTTTTCTCCCGCAAATTTCCACTTTGTGGTAAAGTTTGCTGGCAATAGTTGATTAGTTAAAATCGCCCTAACCATCTCTACTGGCATACTGTTCTCCTTTAAAATTTTATCGTGAAATT
>SEDG01000373.1 GCA_004295885.1 Pedobacter sp.
TAAGGATTTAAAACCTTAAGTCCATTACCCACTTGGGTATTTATTTTATGATTAAAAGATTTAGTGTGAACGGTTGTGTAAACCGTATCTGGCTCATAACCAACATGCTCCATCACATCAATTTCGCCACTACTTGGCCAATTTCCATATTTCCAATCTCCAGGTAACATCCAAATAGCCGGCCAAAGACCTCTTCCTTTTGGCAACATTGCCCTTACTTCCAATCGACCATATTTCCAGTCAAACTTCTTTCTGGTTGTTATCCTAGCAGAAGTAAATTTCATGTTTTCTTTATCCGCTTTGCGAGCAATAATACTTAACACTCCTTTATCTACTTTTGCATTTAAAGTATCCGCATTGGTGTAAAATTGCTTTTCTTCATTTCCCCAACCAGAGCCTCCTACGTCATAAGTCCAGTTGTTTGGGTCTGGCAATCCCTTACCGTTAAATTCATCGGCCCATTTTAACTTCCATCCTTTTGCCACCGGCGATTTTTTAATCAATTCAAAAGTTAATTCTGGCTCATTGGTGGTTATATAATCGAAGTTATTCGCTAACAAATATTCTATTTCTTGAGGTAAATTTGCTGTCCATCCATTTAATGTAATTCCGAACTTTTTGAACTTAGGAATATAATCCACATTTTTTTGATAAATAGAAAAGTGATAATCTACACCAGAAAAGTGGTCTGCATTCATTTTCTCAGGAGTTGCGTCTCCTTTTAGGTATTGAACCTTCGCCCCTGGCATAGTTTTGATAATTTGTGTGCAGATATCATATCCAAAACTGATGTACTCCACCCAAGCTTCGGCCTTCATTTTCCTTACCATTTTTAACGCCATTGCAGTTAAAAGCGAATCTCTTTCCTTGCCTAAATTTTGAGGTTTTAACTCTAAAATAAGCTTGGTTGTTCTTTGCTTCATTCCCTCTTTTAGGTAAGCTTCTAAAGTCGGTATTGATTCGCCGTTTTTATGTTTTTTTGTAAGCAATTGCTGATAAGTCGACTGACCAATATTCATCCCCATAAAAACTGGGTCATGATTTACTACCATTATACTGTCTTTAGATAAATGAACATCAAACTCCGACCCATGACAGCCCAGTTTAACCGCTTGTTGTAAGGAGGCGATAGAGTTTTCTGGTAATCCAAGTTTTTTCCATGCGCCACGATGGGCGATAACTTGATTTTTACTCCACGAGGTTATGGTTTTTTGAGCCATGGTATTTGTAACTATCATACCGATGAACATTGTCGAAATCAATAATCTTTTCATATTTGGGTTTTGAAATGTTAAAATTAAGGTTTTGCAACAAAGTTTATATTGATTTTTTGTTAACTTATGCCTGATAATACAAAAATCATCCCTCATTGTGTTTATTGGTATTTATGACACATGATTTTTACCTTTATATCCGTTAAAAGCTTATGGGCAGTAATTACGACCTTCTTATAGCTAAGATTAATGAGTTTACTCAAAAGTTTTACCTCAATAAACTTTTGCGTGGAAGCATTTATGCCGCAGCAAGTATTTTAGGTCTTTACCTCTGTCTTTTTGTATTAGTTTATTATACCCACCCAGGAACGGTTACAAAAACCACTTTATTCTTTTCATTTTTGCTGATTTCTTTAACTGCCATTGGATTTTGGATTGTTAAACCAGCATTGGCTTATTTTAAATTGAGCAAAACGTTAAGCGTAGAACAAGCCGCAAGTTTAATCGGTAATCACTTTTTTAACGTGAAGGATAGATTGCTAAACACCTTGCAGTTAAAAGCACTGGCTGATGATTCTCCCCAAAATAGTCAGCTAATTTTAGCTGGTATTGATCAAAAAATTGGCGATTTGAGACCAATTCCATTTGCAAGTGCCATTAACCTTAATGATAATAAAAAACACATTAAGTATATTTTGGTGCCATTGGCGATAATTGTTTTCATCGGAATTATTGCTCCTGCTATTCTTAAAGAAGGCACAAATAGCTTCATCCGTTATAACGAAGAAATTCTACCTAAAGCACCTTTTGATTTTAATGTTTTAAACAAAAATTTAAGGGTTACACAGGGTGATGATTTTACCGTTAAACTAGAATTAACGGGAAACGAATTTCCTCAAGAAGTTTATATCGAAGACGGCGCAAACACCTACAAACTGGAAAAGGAGAACATCAGCCACTTCAGTTATACTTTTAAAAACATTCAAAAAAACAAATCACTGCGCTTTTTTGGTGGAGGATTTAATTCTAGTTCTTTTGTGTTAGATGTAAAACCTAAACCTTCACTGCTCAACATGAGCGCTAGGCTTAATTTTCCTGCTTATCTAAATAGAAAAAGTGAAGAGTTGAGCAATGTTGGAGATTTATTAATCCCAGAAGGAACCAAGGTTACTTGGGAATTACACACCGAAAATAGTGATGAATTGGCATTTATCCTACAAAATCAACCTTACAAGTTAACTGTTGAGGATGATGTAGCTAGTTTCAGCACAACTGTGCGAAAAAATAGCAACTACCGCATTGTTCCAAAAAATAGTTTTGTAAGCAATGCCGATTCTTTAACTCATCAAATTGCTGTAATTGCCGACCAATTTCCGAGTATTTCAGTTACAGAAACACCAGATTCTGCTAGCACAAAAGCGCTTTATTTTTCAGGAAATATTGCTGATGATTATGGTTTTTCTTCATTGAAGTTCAAGTTCAACATTAAGGAAGACGCCAAAAATGTGGGTAGCCAAACTAAAGTTATCGCCATAAAAAATAATCAAATTGAAAATGCATTTTTCTACTTGTGGAATTTGAATGATATCACCCTAAAACCAGGGCAAGTATTAGAATATTATTTCGAAGTGGCAGATAACGATGGTGTAAACGGTGCAAAAATTTCTCGTTCAGAAATTAAAACTTATCAGGTTCCTACTCAACAACAAGTCGCCGAAAAAATGGCTGAGGGTAGCGAGGCGTTAAAACAAAAGATGGAATCGACCATTAAGTTGGCCAACAAAATTGAGAAAGACAGCAAAAAACTAGCGCAAGATTTGTTGGATAAAAAACAGCTGACTTTTGAAGATAAAAAGCAAGTTGAGCAATTATTAGATAAACAAAAACAACTGGAAGAGGCCGTTAAGGATATCAAAAAACAGAACGAGAAAAACAC
>SEDG01000969.1 GCA_004295885.1 Pedobacter sp.
AACCTCTTACACGTTAAATCTAGCGCAGACTTACCAAGCATAGCTGATGGAAGACTGCTAAAAATAGCAGGTTTGGTTTTAGTTAGGCAACGACCTGGCACAGCTGGCGGTGTATGTTTCATCACTATAGAGGATGAAAATGGCTTTAGCAATTTGGTAGTGTTTCAACATTTGTTTGAAAAATACCGAAAGGAAATATTGCAATCGAGGTTATTAATGGTAGAAGGAAAATTGCAGCGTGAGGGCGAAGTAGTGCACATCATCGTCCAAAAATGTTTTGATTATACTAAACTCTTAAAAAACTTGACTGTTAAGGATGATGACCAACTGCCTTTATTAACACTTTCAAGAGCCGATGAAAAATCCGCACCCTATACCAGCGAAAACAAGCGTTCGCAAGTTAGGGAGGTCGCACCTCAAGAGATATTTTCAGGTGGTAGAAATTTTAGGTAAATAGACAATGGAACAATTGAGTTTTTTCCCAGAAGCGGGGCAAAGTGCCGGATTACCAACCGAACTTTTGGAATACCATGCAGGCATTTTTGAAGAGAAAGTCGCTCATGCATTAATGAATAAATTAATAAAGGAAACCCCTTGGACCCAAAAAGTGGTAAAGATGTACCAAACTTATGGACACCTGAGTTATTAATGATCAAAGCAATTGTTGAACCCCTAGCTGGCGTAAAGTTTAATAGCGTATTGTTAAATTACTATCGTGATGGAAATGACTCGGTAGCTTGGCACAGCGACAATGAAAAAGCACTCGGAACTCATCCAACCATTGCATCTGTAACCTTCGGGCAAGTACGAAGTTTCGATATCAGGAACAAGAACAACCACAGCGAGAAATATTCGGTGCGATTAGAACATGGCTCCTTGTTACTGATGAAAGGCGACCTACAAACAAAATGGGACCATCGGATTGCCAAATCAAATAAAGTGATGAAACCTCGTTTGAACTTGACCTTTAGGGTGGTGGTTTGATTAAATAGTCATTCTATGAGTATATAGCAACCTGC
>SEDG01000374.1 GCA_004295885.1 Pedobacter sp.
TATTCTTGAGAAGCAGCATTTAAACTGGCTCCATCGACAGAATTACTACGATATTTAATTGTACGGTTACTTGTGGAAACCTCATAACATACACCAACAGCCATATCCATACGGTCTTTTAAGGCATTGTAATCTCTTAAAGAAGGCTCTGGGCGATTAACATATTTCCACCAAGGGAAATTATCACTAAAAATCCAAGGCCATTTTTGAACAAACAATGTGTTAGACCCTAGTTTATCTACACTACTCTGAATTTTATCACGCATCGTATCTACGCCTGTAGAAACTGCGATAATAATAAAAATACCAATTGTGATACCTAATAGAGAAAGTGCGGTTCTTAATTTATTTTGGCGAAGTGCATCCCAAGCAAACCTGAAACTCTCGCCAATGAGTCTAAAAATCATCATCATATCGTTTAGACCAAAAATACTTAAAAAGGTTACACATAGTGATGTATATTATAAAAAATACAATCGATTTAGCTGGTGCTAAAAGGCATAGAATTATTAATTGCAAAAAACATAATTATAATTCGTAAATTTGCGCCCTAATTTACTACATCAAAAAAACATGAAGTTATCTCAATTTAAGTTTAATTTACCTGAATCGCTTTTAGCGAACAATCCTGCAGAACAAAGAGACGAAGCCCGTTTAATGGTTTTACACAAAGATAGTGGCAAGATTGAGCATAAGATTTTTAAAGATGTTTTAGGGTATTTTGATGATAAGGATGTCATGATCCTTAATAATACAAAAGTGTTTCCTGCTCGTTTATATGGAAATAAAGAAAAAACTGGAGCAACAATTGAAGTTTTTTTACTTCGCGAATTAAATAAAGAATTACGTTTATGGGATGTTCTGGTAGACCCAGCTCGTAAAATTCGTGTTGGTAACAAATTATATTTTGGCGATGACGATTTATTAGTTGCCGAAGTGGTAGATAATACTACTTCTCGTGGTCGTACAATTCGTTTCCTGTTTGATGGTACTGATGAAGAATTCAGAAAAAACGTTGAAATATTAGGAGAAACACCACTTCCAAAATATATTAAACGTAAAGCAACTGCTCAAGATAAAGAGCGTTACCAAACTATTTTCGCTAAGCATGAAGGTGCTGTAGCAGCTCCAACTGCTGGTTTGCACTTTAGCAGAGAGTTAATGAAACGTTTGGAATTAAAAGGTGTTGATTTTGCTGAAGTTACATTACACGTTGGTTTAGGTACTTTTAGACCTGTTGAGGTTGAAGATTTAACTAAACACAAAATGGACTCAGAGCAATTCATCATCGAGCAACCTGCTGTTGATGTTGTTAACAAAGCAATTGAAGATAAACGAAGAATTTGTGCGGTGGGTACAACATCAATGCGTGCTATCGAATCTGCAGTTTCATCTGGTAAAAGGTTAAAACCTGCTAACGATTGGACTAGCAAGTTCATCTTCCCTCCTTACGATTTCAGTATTGCAAACTGTATGATTACTAACTTCCACACACCAGAATCAACTTTGTTAATGATGGTAAGTGCGTTTGGTGGTTACGAAAATGTAATGAATGCATACCAAGTAGCGTTAAAAGAAAAGTATCGCTTTTATAGCTATGGCGATGCGATGTTAATTATATAATAGATACGAGTATTGAGTATCAAGTATCGAGAGGAAGTCTTGCTACTTGATACTTATATCTTGATACTAACAAAATGAAATACTACGCAATAATTGTTGGTGGCGGTTCTGGTAAGCGCATGCAAAATTCAGTTGCTAAACAATTCTTATTGCTAAAAGATAAGCCAGTGCTCATGCACACCATATCGGCTTTTCATAATTCTATTTTCAATCCACAAATTATTCTTGTTTTAAACGCCGATTTACACCAGCAATGGGAAGTATTGTGTTTTAAACATAATTTCAATATTCCTCACTTAATTATTCGTGGTGGCGAGCAGCGTTTCCACTCCGTAAGGAATGGATTGATGGCCATTAAAGATGATGGAATTGTGGCTATTCACGATGCCGTTAGACCTATTGTTAGCAATAAACTAATTACTAATGCGTATGAAGTTGCAGAGCAAAGGGGAAATGCGGTAACCTGTATAAAACCTAGTGATTCTGTTAGAAAGGTAAAAGACAAAGAAAGTAAGATTATCAATAGAGATGAATTAGTTTTAATTCAAACGCCCCAAACTTTCGAAATAAGTCAGCTAAGAACAGCTTACCAACAACATTACAAACCTAAGTTTACCGACGATGCTTCTGTTGTAGAAAAAGCCGGTTTCAAAATCAACCTGATTGAAGGCGAAAGAAATAACATCAAAATTACTTACCCGGAAGATTTAGAGCTAGCGGGATTCCTATTAAAATAAAAAAGCCCTGATAAATTAATTATCAGAGCTGATTTTTATTGTGGTACAATCTAGGCTGCGCCTCTAATTACTCTTAATAGAATAGCAACAATTGCTATTACCAATAGAACGTGAATTATACCGCCTGTGTAAAAGCCTCCAAGGAAGCTGATTGCCCAGATGATGACTAAGATTACTGCGATAACATAAAGTAGATTTCCCATGACATTTAGATTTTAGTTGATTAATTAGTTTATAATATTTTTCGTTTTTATCCGATTTCTAAACATTAACAACAAGTAGCTCTAAATTGTTCTATAAAATAAAAAAACCTCAATTTTTTTATTGGGGTTTTTTAATCTTTAGACTTTAATATTCATCTTCATTAAAGAAGAAGTCATCTTTGGTAGGATAATCCGGCCAAATTTCTTCAATAGTTTCATAAGGCTCACCATCATCTTCCAATGCTTGTAAATTTTCAATCACCTCTACAGGTGCACCAGAACGGATACCGTAATCTATTAATTCGTCTTTTGTTGCAGGCCATGGAGCGTCTTCCAAGTGCGATGCGAGTTCTAATGTCCAATACATATTCTTAATATTAATTATTCTAAATCTGAAAGCGCAAAAGTATGTTAAAAAAAATGAGCAAAGCAAATATTTTTTTCCACTATTTAAATTCGTGGTATCCAGATGTTTTCTTCTGTTTTAGCATCGTCATTCAATTTACGAGCCAAAACGAATAAATAATCGCTCAATCTGTTTAAATAAATTGTAATAATGCTGTCTACAAAGCTC
>SEDG01000375.1 GCA_004295885.1 Pedobacter sp.
TTAAGGATTTACCTTGATAAATTACCTTTTCTACTTTAAGATTGGCAAATAAGTCGAACTGTAATTTGGTAAAATCTCTAGTTGCTGTAAACTTAAATTCGTTAGAACCACTAATCGCTTTTTTATCGATATCTATTTTTAAATCGAGGTGATAATAGTTGATATCATAACAAGTTCGCATTGGCGATAGATAACCCCGAAGCGAATCGGCCCTGCCATATTTTTCTTTTTCTACCAATAATTGCGCATTGGCGGATAGAGAGATAAAAAAAATAAATGCAAATAGGCAAATGATTTTGAAAAGTGTTTGGCTGGTTTTCATAAAGAATATCAGTTAAGAAAGACAAGCCAATTTAGTGAATATTTGTGAAAGGGCTTCTCAGAAATTAATCGGTGTTAAACGGATATTAACTCTTAATTGAAACACAGAGCGCACAGAGTTTTCACAGAGAACGCAGAGTGAATTACTAAACACCCAGTGACCACGAAGTCTTTGTGTTCTTTGTGTCTTAGTGGTTATTTCTAAAGCGGGGAAAGTTGTTTTTGACGTTTAACAAAAAAAGTTCTTGTCTCTGTGCCTTACTCAGTGTTCTCTGTGGTAAATACTACAACAAAATCTTACTACTTACTTCTTTATCAATCGTAATGTAACCTGGATATTTAACCAAGCCGCTGCCAACCATAATAGAAGGGCGAATTTTTAAAGTAACTATCCCTTTCTTTTCACTACCAGAATTAGCCGCTTTTACAAAATCTGTGATATCTGAAAGCGCTGTTCCATCTGCCAAAAACTTATAAATATTGGCATTTAACTGCACAGGAACATTAGTCGTTTGACCAGCATCAATGCTTACTTTTTGGTCTACGGTGCCGTTTGCAATTTCTTGCTTGTTAATTAAGATAATATAATCGAAGTTATTAATCGCTGCTAAAGTTGATGAGGGATTAGAAATCTGCAAATTCAACTTTGCTTTTAGCGGAATATCCTTTCGCAAATAACCTAATGCCAAAGATGGTAGACTACTCAAATCGATATCATTTCCTTTAATTAATTTTTGTACATCAGTACCACCTACGGTAATATTTGTTGCGTTTAATAGTTTATAATCGCACTTTTCTAGCGCTTTAATTTGTTGCGCTTGTTTATTCACACTGCACGCCGATAATCCTACAATTAACAGGCAACCTAGAAATAATTTATTCATCATTTTATAACGGTTATTTAAACACAAAGGTATAATCAACTATAATACCAAAACTATTTATGGTTAGTTAAATTGTTACGCAATTGAAAATTCATCACCCTTGGTTGTGCTAAATTTTAATTAATTTAGTGATTTAAAACCTCGTATGAAACGCTTAATCTATCTTATTGCTTTTTTAATTTCTCCTACTTTTTTAAAAGCACAAATGACTCGTCTATTGGCTTACTTGGCTAAGGAAGCAAAAGTAAGAACTGGTTACTTATCGTTAACCAGAGGTGATGGCGGACAAAACTTAATTGGCAACGAACAGGCCGAACTTTTAGGATTAATTAGAACGCAAGAATTATTAGCAGCCCGAAGAACTGATGGAGCTGAACAGTTTTTTACAAGGGCAAACGATTTTGGTTTTTCAAAAACATCAGATGAAAGCTTTAAAATCTGGGGCAAGGAGCAAATTTTGTCAGATGTGGTTTGGGTAATTCGTAAGTTTCAACCAGATGTTATCATCACTCGTTTCCCAGAAGATGCCAGAGCGGGGCACGGCCATCATGCAGGTTCGGCAATTTTAGCAAGGGAAGCTTTTGTAGCAGCGGCTGATAAAACGCGTTTTCCTGAGCAATTGAAATATGTAAAGGTTTGGCAAGCGAAAAGAATTTTATGGAACACATTTAACTTTGGCGGGACAAATACCACTTCTCCCGACCAACTGAAATTAGATGTAGGTTTATACAATCCCTTATTAGGAAAAAGTTATGGCGAAATAGCTGCAATTAGCAGAACAAACCATAAAAGTCAGGGTTTTGGCTCTACCTTACAACGCGGCGAAGCATTTGAATTTTTTAGTCCCGTTGCTGGCGAACCTGCTAAAACCTCAATTTTTGATGGTATAGATCTGAGTATAAAAGACAAAGAAGTTGAACTTTTATTAGGCGAAATTAAAAAGGAATATAATGTTAATTCCCCGTCAGCTTCAGTTCCAAATCTTCTTAAATTAAGAAAATTAACAAAAGACCTTGATTTTAACCACACTCTTCTTGATAATTTAATTTTTAGCTGTGTCGGTTTAAATATTGATGTATATACAAAGGAAATGAGTTATGCCGCAGGTGATTCAATTCCTGTTATAATTGATATGGTAAATAGAGCAAACCCTACAATACCCTTAGAAATTTCTTATGCTACATCAAGAGATTCTTTTTGGACTCTGCAGCCTAATAAACCATTAGGTATTACTTATAAAAAAGGTACAACTTATGGAAGCACATCCCAACCCTATTGGCTTACAAATTCTCATCCTATTGGACAATATTCAATAAAAAACCAGCTAGACATAGGATTTCCAGAAAATCAAGCAGCTTTAAGCGTAGATGTTCCCATAAGAATAAATGAGGAGATGTTTAATCTGACACTACCTGTTTTATACAAGTCTACTGACCCAATCAAAGGAGAAAAATATCAACCGCTAGTTATTGCCCCTGCAGTAACCGCTACTATGAGCGAAAAGGCTTATATTTTCGGCAGCAATTCCCCTAAAACAATTACCGTTCAATTAAAAAGTTTTCTCAACAACAGCACAGGTTCCATAACGCCACAACTACCCCGAGGATGGAAAAGTAATCCAGAAAAAATAGATTTCAACTTAGCCAGAAAAGGTGATGAGCAAAACATTAGTTTTAACATTACCCCTGGGAGCGATGTAAATAGCGGGAATATCACGCTACAAATTAATACAGATGGAAAGACAGATGATAAAGGTTTAAAAATCATTAGTTATGAGCATATCCCAACAATTACAATTTTTCCTCAAGCAACTGCCCGATTAGAAAAAATTGATTTAAAAATTGTAGGTAAAAAAATTGGTTATTTAGATGGCGCTGGAGATTTAACTGCTGATGCCTTAAAAGAAATGGGCTATCAGGTTACTAACTTAAGTCCCGCACAAGTTTTAACCAGCGACCTGTCTACTTTTGATGCACTTGTAGTTGGCGTTCGCTTTTATAACATTAGCGATGATGCAAAAATTGTTCAGCCAAAGCTATTAGCTTACGTTCAAAATGGTGGCACATTATTAATCCAATACAACGTAAACAATGGTTTAAAATATTCGAACATTGGTCCTTATCCATTTAAGTTGGCTAACAAAAGGGTAACCGAAGAAGATGCGAAGGTCAACTTTATTAATCCTGAAAGCGCTGCTTTAAATTATCCTAATAAAATAACCGATAAAGACTTTGAAGGTTGGGTACAAGAGAGAGGAATTTACTTTGCGACAGATATCGACCCAAAATACTCCACAGTTCTAAGTATGAAAGATACTGGAGAAACCGAAAGCGATGGTTCTTTATTAATCGCTGATTATGGCAAAGGGAAATTCGTTTATACATCTTTGGTTTTCTTTAGAGAATTACCTGCCGGTGTGCCGGGTGCTTATCGTTTATTTGCAAATTTATTAGCTCCAAAACAACCATAAAATGGTAGACAAACAAACAGAAAAAGAGCTTCCTCCATTTGTAAAAACGTGGAAACAGTTTTACTTTTTATTAGGCTTTTGGCTGGTTTTGCTCATCGCTTTATTTTACGCTTTTACTAAATATTTCGAATGAGCTATATAGATTGGGCGGTATTATTTACCACAATATTAGCTATTGTTGGCTACGGTATTTATAAAAGTCGCGGTGCGCAAAGTATGCAGGCCTATTTATTGGGTAACCAAAGTTTGCCTTGGTATACGGTTTGCCTTTCGGTAATGGCCACTCAGGCAAGCGCCATCACCTTTCTTTCGGCTCCAGGTTTGGCTTATACATCCGGTATGAGTTTCGTTCAGTTTTATTTTGGTTTGCCATTGGCGATGATTGTATTGTGCATCACCTTCGTACCCATATTTCATCGATTAAAAGTTTACACCGCCTACGAATATTTAGAACAACGGTTCGATTTAAATACAAGAGCTTTAACTGCATTTTTATTCTTAATCCAACGTGGATTATCTACTGGAATTACAATTTATGCCCCATCCATCATTCTATCTACCATCTTAAATATCGATACCACTTACACCACTCTATTTATTGGCGGATTAGTTGTTTTTTACACCGTTTATGGTGGTACGAAAGCAGTTTCTTATACCCA
>SEDG01000376.1 GCA_004295885.1 Pedobacter sp.
CCAAATGGTGGCCCTGGTAACCAACGGGCATACTTAAACTTATTAAGGGATGCCCAAGGAAAACCAATCTCCTATAATAGAGTAGGAAGTTGTTGTGCTTACGACTCTAAATTTGGCCTTATGGGTACCGCCTTTTTAGATAGGTATGAAATTACCTTTAGAAATGTTAAGAATGTTGAGGAAAAAGTAATCGTATTTATTTCGATGTATGATTATGAAGAACTGAAAATTATCAATGGGTTTAAGACTATTGCAAAGTGAAGAAGCATTTACTAATTACAGCTTTATTTTTTTTTATTGGCTTTGTTAAGGCTCAAATCCCTATAATTAATTCGAATGTTACTGATCAATTTAAAAACAGTTCATTAGTTTATGAGGCTTTTCACAAAAAGTATGATTTGCTGATTGCATTTCATTTAGAAGGTACTACAAAATTTGGGGTAACTAATATTCAAATTATTGCTGTTAAGAGAAATAAGTGGAAAAAAATTTTATTCACCTATCAAGACCAAAATCCATTAAAGCGAAGAATCAAGACAAAATCGCTAAACGATACATTAGGGGCTAAATTAATTAGCGACTTAAATGCAAATAATTTCTGGACCCTCGATAATGACTCCATAAACAGTAGAATATTGAAAATAAAAACCCCAGTTGTAAAAACGTTAAGTAAGGATACAGTTTACATTTTTGGGTCGAGATCTGTTCAACGACCGGAGATGAATGATGGAGTTGGATATTACTTTAAAATTTTGCAAGGAGACAAGCTAAGGTCCTACATAGCATATAATCCAGATTTTTATGTGAAATACTACCCTTCAAAACAAAGAGAGCAATTTATAAATTCAAGAGAAGCTTTCTTAATTACATTGAGTTACTTAGGCAATATGAAACAATAAAATTACAGCATCTCATCCAATGCATCTTCAGACCTACCAATTACTGCAATATCATCTTTCACCAATATTGGTCTTTGGATAAGAATAGGGTTTTCGTGCATTGCTGTAATCCATTCATCATCCGTTAGGTCTTTGCCTTTGTATCTTTCTAAGTAAACTTTTTCGGTTATTCTGACGATATCTTTTGGTTTGCAATTAAGCTTTGCGATAATCATTCGCAACTCTTCAACCGTTGGTACGTTTTCTAAATAATTAATCACCTCAAAAGGTTCATCATTTTTTGTTAACGCTGCTAAAGCAATGCGACTTTTAGTGCAACTGTTATTGTGATAAATTGTAATCATATTTTTAATTCTTTCCGTACCAATCGTGTTGTTCAATCCTTGTAATTTCTGGCTTTCCAATTTCAGTTAAAAGCCTTCTAGCACCTACTAAAGTTCCGCTCTGTACGCCATCGTAATTTGGTGCAGTAGCAACAATGCTATTAATTTTTACCATTCCGGCACTCTGAATAAATTCTCCATTGCCCATGTAAATTGCAGTATGCGTAACCCGACCACCATTTATTCCTCTACGTTTCGCGGCAGAGAAAAACAGTAAATCGCCAGGCTGTAGGTTCTTTAAACATTTGACAACGCTGATGCTGTCGTTTTCCAAAACATCAACAACATCACCTACCAATGCTTGTTGAGAGGCATCACGAGGGATAACGATTCCATTTAAAAAATAGGCTGTTTTGGTAAAACCACTACAATCTACTCCTTTGATAGATGTACCACCCCATAAATACGGCACGCCTAATAAGGTTTGCGCCGTAGCTAAAATTGCTGTGGCGTTTGGGTTTGGCCTTTTAATCCATTGTTTATAAAGCTTGGCATTAGTTTTTGGCAAATAAGCTTCTCTCCCATCAGGATAAGCAACTTTATAAAAACCTTTTTCTTCACCTTTTAATTGTAAGATATTACCGCTTACCAAATCAGAAACTCTCTGAGAATTAACATCAGCTTTGCTAAACCCGTGACCGTAATCAGCTGTAAAAACTATTTTATCTGCTTTTTGCCAAAACTCATATTGCTGTCTATCCATTAGCTTGATTGCGCCACCGTCTGTCCATGATAAATAACCATCAGGAGTTTTTACTAAATAGAATCCCCCTTGTTTTTTCATCACCCTAATTGGCGTCCCCAATAACATCTGTGTCATAAGCTCTGCTGCATTTTGCGGATTTGCCCTATTATTACAAACAGAAAGATTAGCTACGCCATATTCTAAACCATTTAAAGATTTAGCAGGCAACAAGGTTGAGGTAAATTTAATGCTCGCCATACTTGGCTTAACCTTTTCAAATTCGTTTAAAGCTTCTTGAGAGGTGCTTTCCAAATCCACAGAGTCGCCCTTTATTTTCAAGTTGAAATAAATTGCTCGTTTGTCTGGTGCAAACTTTTTCTGAATAGTTACTGCCTGATATCTATATGCAGAAGTATCAGATTGTGCTTTTACCACAAATGCAAAAGCTGTTAAAATAAGGGTTAAATAAAAATTTCTCATCGCAATACTAAGTTACAACAATTAGAATTACCAGCTCTTTTCCAACTTACATTTTACAGTTATGTTCCACCATCCTTGGCTGCGGTAGGCAGGTAAGAAATCTTAACGCATCTTAGGCATCAAACTTCGATTTTCTTAGTGGTCTTAAATGCTTATTTTTTTTGAAAAGCAATTGCAGTGCAGGAAAAAAGATTCAGCCCCGCCCTCGCTGCAATCCCCGAAGAAGAATCGGGGGATTTACGCTAAGTCGGGTTTTATTGGCAATGTTTAAGCACCTATTAATGTCTAACTGCCCAGCCTACAATTTAACAGTATAACAATCTAACAATTCACCGCTTAAACTCCACTCCCATCTTCCATCCTTTTTCCGTAAATTGCCAACTTTTTAGACCATCAATGAGCCAACCAACCAAAAGAGAACAATCAATTTATACAGCATTAACTTATCGCTTTTTACTTTTATTAGCACTGTATTTATTTTGTAGACTTGGCTTTTATTTCGCCAACCTTTCACTTTTCCAACACATTGCTTTTGCCGACTTATTATACACCCTTTTAGGAGGAATGAAATTCGACCTTGTTGCCCTGCTCTACATCAATTCACTCTATATCGTTTTGCAAGCAATTCCTTTTCCCTTTAGGTACAGAACAGGTTATCAGCAATTTTGCAAATGGTTGTTTATTGGCGCCATAGCACCCGACCAATTACCATGAGCAATGCTGGCGACTTCGTAAAATCCCCTAGTGATATGAGCTTGGTTTTAAATACGCCTTTTACCATCATGAAGACCTTGAAGGCATCAAATCTAAAGCCTGTTAATTATTACGATGAGCATACTTTAAATAGCCTTTACAATCCAATTCATCAACCAGAAAACAAGGGCGATTTTAAAAAACTCAATGTGGTGTTTCTAATTATAGAAAGTTTAGGAAAGGAACACGTTGGTGCATTAAATAAAGACGTTTTTAATGGAACTTACAAAGGTTACACTCCATTTATAGATAGTCTAGTTGCAAACAGTTTCACTTCTTCATACACTTATGCCAATGGGCGAAAATCGATTGACGCCTTGCCTTCTATCATTTCAGGCATTCCATCTATTCGAGAACCTTTTGTGCTTTCTAAATATTCTGGAAACAGAACAACCAGCATTGCCAAATTATTAGGCGATGAGGGTTATGAAACTGCATTTTTTCACGGCGCACCAAATGGTTCAATGGGTTTTTCTGCTTACACCAATTTAGCGGGAATTAAAAACTATTTTGGCAAAAACGAATACAATAACGATGCAGATTTCGATGGTATTTGGGGTATTTGGGATGAACCTTTTATGCAATACATGGCAAAAACCATCAACACATTTAAGCAACCTTTTTTCGCTGCTTTCTTTTCGGTTTCCTCGCATCATCCATTTAAAGTACCCGAAAAATACATCGGCAAGTTTCCGAAAGGTCCGCTGCCAGTGCAAGAACCCATGGGCTATACTGATATGTCGATTAGAAAATTCTTCGCTACTGCTTCAAAAATGCCTTGGTATAAAAACACCTTGTTTGTTTTAGTTGCTGACCACGCCACGGTTTCCTATTTGCCAGAATATCAAACATTGGCTGGCAACTTCTCCATCCCTATTCTATTTTATTATCCAGGTGGGGATTTAAAAGGTAAAACCGATAAGCTAATTGAGCAAACCGATATCATGCCAACGGTGTTGAATTACCTCAATTACAACAAACCTTATTTTGCATTCGGGTTTGATGCTTTAAGCAATAAAAAAGGCAATTTTGTAGTTAATAACAACGATGGTAGCTTTAGCTTTTTCAAAGGAGATTATTTATTAATTTACGACGGCTTAAAATCTACTGCGCTATTTAATTTAAAAACCGACAGATTAAACAAAAACAACTTAGTTGATAAAGAGTCAGCAATAAAAGCAGATATGGAAAAATACCTCAAAGCATTTATCCAACAATATAATAATAGAATGATAAAAGACCAGTTAACAGTTGGCAAATAATCAATTGTCATCCTGACTTGTACCAATTTTACATAGGTAGCACAGTCGAAAGACAATTAACCAGTTCAAACAGTTAACCGATTAACCCAACTCAACAAACAACAACTCCACAACTCAACCATTACTCTCAATGCGCAAAGCAATATTAGCCTTCATAGATTTTTTCCACCCACCATTTAAGAAATATATTTCCCTGCACAACTTTAGGTATCTAACCACTGGAGGAACAACCTTTGTATTAGGTCTGGTTGTCTATTATCTTTCATTCAATTACCTTTTTAAAAATGAAGAAGTTGATGTTTTATTTTTCACTGTTAAAAAAGGTATCGCAGCTTATGCTGTCGATTTTGCAATTGTTATACCTTTCAGTTTCTTAGTTAATAGATATATAGTTTTTACACACAGTGAAAATCGGGGTAGAGTACAATTGTTTAGGTTTATGAATTTACAGTTCATTAATATTTTACTAAACGTTTTCTTGTACAAGTTTTTTGCAGATGTGTTATTTGTTTATCCGACAATCGCAAGACTTGTTGTGGGTGTTCTTGTGGCTGGGTTCAGCTATTTATACCAACACTACTTTACATTTAGCGTTAAAAAGTTAGGAAAGAAAGGGTAATTCTTCTATAAACAAAACGACGATGGATAATGGCTTAACTTACAAATTCAAAAGACCAAATCCGTCACTTGTTGACTTTGTGGATAGGTTTTCCTTCTTGCAAAACTTGTCTAGCTTTAAGGATGGCATCATCATTCCGAACGGAAGAATTGATTTACTTTTTTATAAAACCGCAGACGATCAGTTTCATATCACGCTGATGGGTTTAGAAACTAAGGCAAAACAAATGCCCGAACAAGAAATACCTGCATTTTTTGCCATTAGTTTTAATCCAATCGCCATAGAGTATGTTTTGCATCAATCCGTTGCAGGTTTTGTTAACAGCGGCAAGCATTTACCTAATAACTTTTGGAATTTTAGCATAGCCGACTTAAACAATTTCGAAGCGTTTTGTGAGAAAGCTACTAGCAAAATCCTATCGCTTTTGCCAGAGGAAATCGATGAAAGGAAACGAAAACTTTTCGAACTCATCTTTTTAGCCAATGGAGAAATAAATGTAAAGGAACTTTCAGACCAAGTTAACTGGAGCGAAAGACAAATCAATCGTTATTTCAATCATCAGTTAGGCATTTCTTTAAAGGTTTATTGCAATATCCTCCGTTTCCAAGCATCCCTGTCACACATAAAAAATGGTTATTTGTATCCACAGCTTAATTTTACGGACCAATCCCATTTCATTAAGGAAATAAAAAAACTTTCAGGTGTTTCGCCAAAAGAACTCTTTAAAAATCAAAACGACCGTTTTTTACAATTTTTAGTCACTGACCCTGAATAATTTTGTTGCATAAATTTTTAAAATTATGTTATTACAAAATAAATCAGTCGCTATCGTGGGCGGTGGTCCAGGCGGACTAACACTAGCCAAACTTTTACAGCTAAAGGGAGTGGATGTAAAAGTTTACGAAAGAGATTTAAATAAAGACGGCCGCATACAAGGTTCAACGCTAGATTTACACGCTGAATCTGGACTAGCCGC
>SEDG01000377.1 GCA_004295885.1 Pedobacter sp.
GGAAAACAGACACCAATGGGACGTCCAGGGCAACCAGTAGAATTAGCTTCTATTTACGTGCAACTTGCAGCAAATGAAGGCAGTTATGCTACTGGCCAGGTTTACGGCGCAATGGGAGGTGGTGGACAACCTTAGTGGCTTTTATCGGGTTCTCTGTCCGTTCTCGCTACTATTGAAACATTTTGGCTTTTATTATGTTTAAGCTCACACTATTAGATCATCATGAGTCAAAAACATAACGAACCACAAATTAATATTGAGAAACCCTACGAGCTTTGGGATTGGGCTGCAGAATTAAAAGTAAGTGCCGAAAGATTAAAAAAAGCGGTTTTAACAGTCGGGAAATCTGTTTACGCGGTTAAGTTGTTTTTAAAAAAATAAAAATGGAAACGAGCCAAAATCAATTCTCTTCACCGTCTAATGAAGATTTGCAACGTGCCATCAGTTTTGCTGGTGCTGATGGAAGCCAGAGAAATGAGATAGAAAGCGATGAAGATACCTTGGAGCCTTTTGATGACCAGACTGAACGTCGGGTGATCAATGCTGATGATGCCGCTGACCTATTCTACTGGGCTAATGAATTTCAAATAAGCGTAGCCGATTTAAAGGCTGCCATAGTGCTTAATGGAAATGCCGTTCGAGATATCAAAAAATACTTAAGCGTTTAAATTATGGCAGAACTACCAGATTTAACCGTGTTTGCTGGCATTCTTAATCGCCGCTTTAAGGGAAAAACCCTAAAAGAATTAGATGTGCCTATAGATAAAAAAGTCAATGTCACAAAAAAGGAAATTAAAACAGCCTTAGAAGGGAAAAAATTGCTTTCGGTAACGAGGGAAGGTAAAACCTTGCAGCTACACTTTTCTGGAGATCAAGTATTAGGCCTTCATTTAATGTTGCGTGGAGAATTGGTGTTATTAGATAAGGAAAATATTAATCCGAAATATCAAATTTTAGGCTTTCATTTTACAGGAGGGGAGGGTTTTGCTCTGGTCGATTTGCAAAGACAGGCTACACCGACTTTGAATCCAGCAGTTTCAAAAGTGCCAGATGCCTTAGCAATGGATTACGAATATTTCTCATCGCTTTTAGCCAAAAAAAGAACCACCATTAAAACATTGTTGATGGACCAACATTTCATTAGAGGTATAGGTAATTCTTATGGAGATGAAATTTTATGGGCCGCTAGAATATCTCCTTTTTCAATTGCCAATGCCATGCCACCTGCCGCAGTAAAAAAACTCTATCAAAGTTTAGGTAAAGTGCTTAATGAGGCTATTGAAGCAATAGCAAAAGAAAATGGAGACGAATTGCGAGGCGAGTTAAAAGATTTTATGCAAGTCCATGGCGCACAGCTTAAAAAAAGTCCGACAGGAGCGCCAATCAAATCTGAAAAGATTGGAGGCCGAAAAAGTTATTACACGGAAGAACAAGAACTTTACACTTAACCATTAAATAAATATGCAATCATTTGAAATACAGCTTTTAGCAGACAATTATACCGTTGAGCCGCAAGAAAACGGAACCTTTAGGATTTTAGATGGTGAAGAAAAACTGGGGGTAATTTATCCTGAACCAGCCGATGAAGGTGTGGAGTGGAAAACAATGGACGAGTTAGATAATGATTTTGTAAATCAACTGGGAGAGTTAATTACCGAGCATAATTTATAGCTTACAAAAATTAAAACCTTGTTTAATTGATTTTGTTAAGGAAAAAAGTTTAACCTAAAAAAACAAAAATTATGGCAAAACAAGGCGCAAAAACCGATAGGGCAAAAGTAAACTCAGGCCAAGATTATGAAATTTCACATGTGGCACAGAAAATGGGCGTAAGCACACAACAGGTGGTGGGTGCAAAACGAGCAACTGGCTCTAACGACCGTAAGGTAATAGAACAGTACATTGCCGATAAGGGAAAAAAGAAATAAGGATTTAGAATAGGCTTAACCATTGATTAGGCCTATGCTCTTGAATTTGTGGTGTTATAATAGCTTAAGAAACAATCGTTTTTTCTTTTGTAATCTATCACAAAAACTCAAAGAGTGATCCTATTAAGCTATCATCTACCTATGATCAAGCTGGGCAGTTCAATTCGAACTGCCCTTTTTTTGTTATTACCTTCCCAGCCCTATTTAATAAGGATAACCAAGGCGCTTCCATGTTAGTTGCAAAAGTTATCAACGGCAGAAACTGCATTTAATTTTTACAGCATAGAACCTTTACGCTTTTCAACTGTTAAGTCTTAATTGAAATACGCTATTAACCGCTCATGCCTCACATCCCAAGTTTAAGTAACAAACAACTCTTAGAGATCTTGTCTTTATCAAAGGAGGCAATGGCAATTTATACTACTCAAGATATTGTGATCGAAATGGCAAACGATGCCATGTTAGCATTTTGGGGGAGGGATAAAAGCATAATTGGAATGCCCCTTGGGGATGCATTGCCAGAATTAAAAGGGCAGCCTTTTATTGGAATGTTACAAAAAGTTTTGGCAACAGGTGTTACCGACTCGGGGTTAGCTATACCAGCAGAGCTTTTAATAGATGGTGAATTACAAACCTCTTATTTTGATTACGAATACAGGGCGATTAAAAATGACTTAGGGGAAACCTACTGCATTTTTCACACTGCGGCAGATGTTACCGAAAGGGTATTGGGCATGCAGGCCATGCAATTGGCCCGAAAGCAAGAAGCAGCCTTGTACAACGAACAAACGTTAAACGAAGAACTAGCCGCCTCTAACGAGGAGCTTTCGGCAATAAATGAAGAGCTAAATAACCTGCAAGGAGAATTATTAGGCTTAAATGCCGAATTGGAAGCACGTGTTGATACCAGGACAAAAGCACTAGCGGCGAGCGAAGCCCGTTTACGTTTCATGTTGGCAGATGCCCCTGTAGCCATCGCGGTATTAAATGGACGGGAATTGCTGGTAGAGTCTGCCAACAAAAAGATATTGGAGGCTTGGAGTAAATCGGATGCCATTATTGGCAAACCGCTGCGCTTAGCCTTGCCTGAATTAGCTGGTCAAGATTTCCTCACTATTCTAGATGAAGTATTTACAAGCGCACAACCATTTTATGGAAATGAAGTAAAGGCGTTTTTGGAACAAAATGGCGTGATAGAGGA
>SEDG01000378.1 GCA_004295885.1 Pedobacter sp.
TTTTTGTTTTATATAAAAAAACCGTAACTAAATAATTATGTTGCATGCACTTGGTTTATAAATTCTCCAGCAAAGCTGATGATTAGATAAATTCAAGAAATATTGAAACATAAAAATTTAGCCACGGCCAAACTCTTTTAGCTTAAGATGGTTCATGATGATTAATCATCTATTAAACCAATAAAGAACGTTTTATTTAGCGAAAAATCCGTTTAACAAACTATCCAATTCTTCGACTTTTTCTGCTACTTCAGTATCTTGGTTTTGCACCTTATGCTCTGTTCTTAAAACAGCCGTTGCATAATGCAACACTGCCATAGAAAGCAAATCCTGTTTATCTCTAACCGCATAATTTTCTTGGTAATCTTTTATGCGCTCATTAATAATTTTAGCTGCTCGTCTCACAATTTCTTCCTCTTCCATATTCACCTTTAAGGGGTAAATACGGTCAGAAATAGTTATTTTAATCGAGATTTCTCCCATTTTTTAGCTTAGTTTCAATTTTTTATGTCGCCTATTTTTTAAGCAACACTACACACCTATCAATCTCCCGCACAAAATCGTTAATTTTTTGCTTTATATCAAGTGTCTTTTCACTTGTTCCTTCAATACTCTTTGCCAACTTAAGTACCCTTAACTTTTCATCGAGTTCTTTGTTATTAATTTTTGCCGTTTCTAAAGCTGCCTTGGTTTGTTGGTTCTCCAATTTCAACAAGTCGTTTTCTTCTTGTAATGCGCTACAGAGCTCAATTAATCGAGCTGTTTTATGTACTACACTATTTAATTGTTCTGCAACCGAAGACATCTTTTTAGTATCAAGTATTTAGTATCAAGTATCAAGACCTTTATACTTTGGTCTTTAAACTTCCACCCTATTTTCTTATTTCTGCTTTAGCACTTTGCGCTAAGTTAGCGATAATCTTTTGCATAATCGCATCGATTTGCTTATCAGTTAAAGTTTGCTCTTCATCCTGTAGCGTAAAATTCAATGCATAAGATTTTTTACCTGCCGGCAATTTATCACCTTGGTAAACATCAAAAATCTGAACTTCCTTCAATAATTTCTTCTCCGTTTTAAAGGCAATACTTTCTAAATCTCCAAAGGTTACTGCTTCATCAACCAACATGGAAAGATCTCTCCTTACTGCTGGATATTTTGGAACCTCTTTATTAATAATCTTATTTTTTCTAACGGCATCTAACAATAACGCCCAGTCGAAATCTGCATAAAACACAGCGGCATCAACACCAGCTTGTTTTCTATCATCAGCAGTTGCTGCACCAAAAGACACTAGTGTTTTATCTCCTCTAAAATATTTTAGGCCGTAGGCGAAGTTTTCACCTTTGATTTCTTCAGACTGAAAATTACTTAAGCCTAAACGACCAATTACAGCATCAACCGCAGCCTTTAAATTATAAAAGGTAGATGGCGTTGTAACGTGGTTCCATTGTTCGCTTTGTTTAGCACCGCTGATTAAAACCAACAAACGTGGACGCTCTACATACTGCTCGTTAATTAAATGATAGGTTTTACCGAACTCATATAATTTCAAATCTGAATTTCTACGATTTTGGTTATATGCCACACTTTCTAATGCAGGTTGCAATAAACTTTGGCGCATTACATTTAAATCTGAACTCAATGGATTTAAAATCTGCACTGCCTCATCAGGATTTTTAGAATATGCTGAACGCGTTAAAGAGTTACACCAAATTTCTAAGAAACCATTTGCCGTTAACATATCTGCAATTAGGTTTTGTACATTCTCTTTGTTAGGCTTTGTTGTAAACGCCAGAGAGGCATTAACCTTGGTTGGGATATGAATATTGTTGTAGCCATAAATGCGTAAAACCTCTTCGGTTACATCGCATTCGCGAGTTACATCTACTTTATAAGCAGGAACTTTTAAACTTAATCCTTCTACTGTTTCACTTGCAACCTCAATCCCCAAAGCTAAAATGATCGCTTTAATTTCTGCCGCAGGGATATCCTGACCAATTAGCTTTACAATATTTGCATAACTCACCTCAACATCAAACGGATTTGATTTTACCGGATAAACATCAGAAATTGAAGAAGAGATTTCTCCGCCAGCAACTTCTTGAATTAATAAAGCCGCACGTTTTAAAGCAACCAGCGTAATTTCCGGATCCGCACCACGCTCATACCTGAATGAGGCATCTGTTTTTAAGTTATGTCTTTTAGAAGTTTTGCGAACAGAAACTGAATTGAAATAGGCACTTTCTAAGAATACGTTTGTGGTTTGTTCGCTAATACCTGATGTTTTACCACCAAATACACCAGCAATACACATGGGTTCTTCCGCATTGCAAATCATCAAATCATCTGCAGAAAGTTTACGTTCTACATCATCTAAAGTTACAAACGGCGTTCCTTCCGCTACTTTTTTAACAATTACTTTTTTGCCTTTTATTTTGGCAGCATCAAAAGCATGCAAAGGCAGACCCAATTCATGCAACACATAATTGGTTACATCAACAATGTTATTAATCGGGCGAATGCCGATCACCTTTAATTTATCTTTAAGCCAATCTGGCGATGATTTTACAGTTACACCAGCAATTGTTACACTGCTATAACGCGGACAAGCGATCGTATCTTCAACCTGAACCGCGATGGTTAGATTTTCATTTGCGATTTTAAAAGCCGAAAGATCTGGCATTTGATAAGAAGTACGCAGATAAGCTGCTAAATCTCTCGCCACGCCTAAGTGTGATGCTGCATCTGCCCTATTTGGTGTTAAACCAATCTCAAAAACAAAATCGTCTTCCATTTTGAAGTAAGATTTTGCAGCAATGCCGATTTCCGTATCTTCTGGCAAAACCATGATACCTGCATGAGAAGCACCCAAGCCTATTTCATCTTCAGCACAAATCATCCCTTCAGAAACTTCGCCCCTAATTTTAGATTTGTTGATTTTAAATGGCTCTCCCTCGTTTGGAAACACTGTTGTGCCCACTGTAGCCACCACAACTTTCTGATTTATACCAACATTTGGCGCACCACAAACTATTCGCAAAAGCTCTCCTGTACCAACATCTACCTTTGTTACACGTAAGCGGTCTGCGTTTGGATGTTGCTCACATTCAACCACGTGGCCAATCA